>DMRR01000079.1:0-10865 GCA_003455275.1 Bacteroidota bacterium
TGCAAAACCAAAAGCAAAGAGCTCAAAGCCAAAGGACGAAAAGAAAAAAACTACAAAGCCGGCTAAGGCTGCAAAGTCTAAACCTGTAAAACCAGAAAAGGTAAAGCCACCAAAAAAGGAAAAGATAAAAAAAGAGAAACCTCCTAAGCCAGAGAAAGCGCCCAAACTTCCTAAATTACCCAAGCTCAGGAAAACTAAGGTTAAAACAAAAAAGGAAGTTATTGAACTTCCGCCACCACCCGACAACAAAAAGCGGATTTCGCTAGAGTATGTTGTTCGTTCATCTCCTGTTATTCTTTATGACTTCGTTTCGAACCCTAGTAATATGGCGCAGTGGTTTGCAGATTCAGTTGACAGCAACAGGGGGATTTATACATTCAAATGGGATGATGGTACCGAACGCGAAGCGCGTGTGATTGACAGCGAACCTGCACAGTATATAAAATACCAATGGCTCACTGGGCATCCGGGCGAGTTTTTTGAATTCCGAATCACACATACCGAAATTACCGGGGACACCGTTCTAACAATCACTGATTTTTCTGATCCACTCGATTATGAAAATGACATTGATCTTTGGAAAAGTCAAATCCATGAGATGCTGATGCGCATGGGTTCCTAAAAAATTCAGCCGGAAATTATTTGCTGAAATAATTTTTGGTAGGATTGAAAAAATCCGACTGCTTTTTCGAATTCAGATAAAGTGTGAACGGCCGAAAGTTTCAGGTATCCGTTTCGTACTGCTGTTGAAGAAATCATTTTCAAATTATCGCTTTTCAGTAAAACAAAATTTTCCTCATCCACTTTATGAATCCACGAACTTTTATTGAGTGACAAGTAAATTTTTTTTTCTGCAAGCTGTTCCTGATTTCTTTCAATGATTGGTAAATATTTTTTCAAACTCTCGCCACTCAGTTGAAAGTTGCAGGCAAAATAGAACCCCCACCAAAAAAAATTCCGGACAGCAAAAACATTTTCATTACTGAAATTCCTCGGATAGTCGAGCATTAACCACGGAAACCCTTTATAATTTTCGCCTCGCGAAATTTTTCCTTCCAATATTTTCCAATCTTGCTGCGCAATAATTTTCTTCCAATCAAGTTTAAGCTCCTGATCATTGACCACCCCTGAAAAAATTGATTCCACTTTATGGGAAATTTCTCTTTTCACTTCGAAAAAACGGCAGTTATTAATTGCCAAACGCTCTTCTTCTGAAAGAATTATTTTAGTTTGCATCGCTCGAAATATAGATTGAAAAAGATAGACAAACTTGTTCTCCGCAGTTTCATTGGTCCGTTTATCGTCACCTTTTTTATTACACTGTTTGTTCTCATCATGCAGTTTCTCTGGAAATATGCTGATGATTTAGTGGGCAAAGGTTTGGAATGGTATATCGTAGGCGAATTATTGTTTTATGCTTCCAGCACTTTTGTTCCGCTTGCCCTGCCATTAGCTGTGATGCTCTCATCCATCATGACTATGGGAAGCATGGGGGAATTTTATGAACTTACTTCTTTAAAGTCTTCAGGAATTTCGTTAATAAAAATTGCCCGTTCGCTGATTGTTTTGAGTATCCTGTTAAGTTTAGGGTCTTATCTGTTTGCCAATTATGTTCAACCCGCATCTCAACTACAATTCAACTCACTGCTTTATGATGTTACAGAACAGAAACCTGCGCTAAACATTAAGCCCGGAGTTTTTTATAATGGAATTGATGGCTACAGCATTCGTATTGGTAAAAAACTTTCGGACAACCAAACCATTCTGGATGTAATGGTCTATGACCACACAAGCGGGCGCGGAAATGACAATGTCCTAATAGCTAAAAAAGGGAAAATGTTTCTGACAACTGACAAGCGATACATGATTCTCGAACTCTTTAATGGAAAACAATACCAGGAACTATATGGCAATGACCGGAAAGAAACAGATCATGAGCAGGCCCGGATCAATTTTAATTATTGGAAAAAAATATTTGATCTCTCCGATTTCAAAATGACCCGAACTGATGTAAACCTTTTTAAAGACAATTATCAAATGATGAATCAGGAGCAACTCTCGCGTTCGCTCGACACATTTGAAATGGAGAAAACTTCGCAGGTAACTCAGTTAAGAAAATTCATAGGACCATTTCTGTCGTTCCTAAAATTCAATTTTGATAGTTTGATGACGCAGGAAAATGCTTCGCAGAAAATAGATACAGTGCTTCGCTATCAAAAATTATCAAACGAAGAAAAAATCAAGGCACTGAGTGTGGCAGCCATTAATATCCGGAACATAAAAGGTTATGCATCTTTCACACAAAGTTCTATTCACAACAAAGATGAGTTAGTTGTTCGTCATAAAATTGAATGGTGGCGCAAAATCACGCTGGCTATTGCATGTTTCTTATTATTTCTGATAGGTGCTCCGCTTGGTGCCATCATTCGCAAAGGCGGATTGGGACTGCCGTTTGTAATTGCTGTGGTGTTCTTTGTTTTCTTTTACATGCTAACTGTGACCGGAGAAAAATTTGCCAAAGAATATGTTACCTCGGCTTTTACCGGCATGTGGTTGTCTTCGGCGATCTTGCTGCCCATTGGAATTTATCTGACTTATAAAGCCACGCACGACAGTGTTATATTCAATGTTGAGACTTACATTGACATGATGAAAGGGTTTGGTAAAATTTTTATTCGCCGCAGATGATGAGGATAATTAATTCAGTTGTCAGGCCGGGAAAGACCTTTCTTATTTATTGGCTGATGAGCTTAATTGTACTCAGCTACTTTGCCTGCACACATCACAGAGGCGAACTCGAATTAAACTGGAATCAACAGCACACTGTTTTTGCCGATTATTTTTTCTCCTACATAACCTGGCTTGGCAGTGGTTGGAGCTTTGCAATTTTTGTTTTTGCGATGCTATTCGTTGACAGGCGAAAATTTTTTGTTTCACTTGCTTCATCGCTACTGGTGCTGATTACAGTTACTTTATTTAAGCAATACTTTTATCCGGGCGAGCCGCGGCCTCTCTCCTTTTTCAATGATTCTGTACTTGTACATATTCCTGATGGGGAAGAAAAACTTTTTTACGGAAGCTTTCCTTCAGGTCATACGATGTCGGCATTCAGTATGCTGTTTCTCGCATCAGTTTTTTTCTCAAACCGTTACATGCAGCTATTTCTTTTCATGCTTGCCATCATCACCGGCTTATCCCGCATTTATCTCATGGTTCACTTTATAGAAGATGTGTTGCTTGGAGAAACCCTTGGCGTGCTGCTCACGATTCTTGTTCTAGTAATAGCTGAAATTTATTTTCCATCCGAAAAAATTAACCGCCCGCTTATTCGAATTAGGAAGAATGAATAAAAAAAATTATTGGCCTTATCTCCTGATATCTGCAATTGCGGCAATTCTCTATTTGCCATTTCTTGGTCATGTTCGTCTCTTTGATTGGGATGAAATAAATTTTGCGGAGTGCGCACGCGAAATGCTCATCACCCGCGACTTTCTGCATGTTCAGATAAACTATCATCCCTTTTATGAAAAACCTCCTCTTTTCATTTGGATGCAGGCATTGAGCATGATGCTTTTCGGCGTAAATGAATTTGCTGCGCGCTTTCCAAATGCACTTTGCGGAATCCTTACCCTCATCGTTTTATTTTTCATTGGGAAAAAAGAATTCAGTTCAAGGTTTGGCTGGTGGTGGATGTGGGCCTATGCTGGAAGTATTTTACCTCAGTTTTATTTTAAGAGTGGAATAATTGATCCTTGGTTTAACCTTTTCATATTCCTTTCTGTTTATCAGAATTTTATTCTTGAAAGAAAAAAAAATCTTGGCCAGTCGGGCGTGAGAAATGCAGTATACACTGCAATATTTTTAGGATTAGCAGTGCTCACAAAGGGACCGGTAGCGCTTATCATTTTTATTCTTTGCTGGCTCGCTTCGCGGCTTACAATTCAGGGAAGAAAAAATTTATTTAATCCTGAATTATTAATTCTTGTTTTCGTTACAATCATAGTTTCCTCATCATGGTTCGTCATGATTTGGTTTCATGATGGAAGCGGACAGTTAAAATTGTTTATCAATTATCAATGGAAATTATTGACGACAGGAGAAGCCGGTCACGGTGAGCCTTTCTATTATCACTGGGTGATCCTGCTATTCGGATGTTTTCCGGCATCAGTACTACTATTTCTTCGAAATAAAAATCCAGGCAATGAATCCTCATCACAGATTGAATGGAAAAATTATATGTGGATCATGCTTCTTGTTGTCCTGATTCTTTTTTCAATTGTAAAAACCAAAATTGTTCATTACTCATCTCTCTGTTATTTCCCGTTAACATTTTTAGCTGCACGCTCGCTTTATCTTCATGGTGTGGAGTGGAAGAATAAAACAGGTATGAATCTCTTATTCTGGATTATAGGTCTTAGCATATCGTGTGTTTTAATTCTTCTTCCTTACTTGGGAACTCATATTGAATCTGTCTCTAATTTGGTTTTAGATCCATTCACCAAAGAAAATATGAAAACGAGTGTTCAATGGCCATGGTGGACTTTTGTTCCCGGTATAATTTTTCTTATTTCAATTCCTGCTTCATATCTGCTTCACAAGCGATTTCAAAATCGTTTTCTATTTCAATTTGCTGCTACAATCCTGGTCATACAGTTATCTCAATTATTTATTGTACCTCGAATTGAAAAATATACCCAGGATGTTCCGGCAAGTTTTTATCAATCTCTGAAGGGAAAGGATGTTTATGTAGAGGTGTACGGGATGAAGAGCTATGCTCATCTTTTTTACTTTCAAAAACCATTTGAAAAAAATAACCTCTCTATTGATTCACTGCTCGACGGAAAAATTACTAAGCCGGCCTACTTTGTTGCGCGCATTGATGTTCCATGGAATATTCTCAATCATCAGGGAGTGAAAGAAGTTTTCAGAAAGAATGGCTTTGTTTTTTACCGCCGTGATCCATAGATGACATGACAGAAGCATTTCTTCATTACATATGGAAAATGAAATTGCTGAAATACTCAGCGCTGAAAACTATTTCCGGTGAAGAAATTTCAATATTGAAAACCGGAGAGCACAATCTGGATGCCGGACCAGATTTCCTGAATGCCAGAATAAAAATCGGGAACACCACCTGGGCAGGTTCAGTAGAAATACATATCAAGTCAAGTGATTGGCGAAAACATAAACACTCAAATGATCCGGCTTATGATAATGTAATTCTTCATGTGGTATATGAAAATGATGATGAAATTCTTTCGAAGATCGAAAAGCCAATTCATACTGTTGAACTGAAAGGGAAGTTTGATCAAAAACTTTTTTATAACTATGAAAGACTTCAAAATTCTTCAAGCGAAATTCCGTGCAGCACCAGTATTTCAGGCGTCAGAGAATTTACTATTAAGTCCTGGCTTTCGCGTATGCTCATCGACCGACTGGAAGAAAAATCCTCACGAATTGAAACTTCATTTACAAAAAACAAAGGCGATTGGGAAGTAACTTTTTATCATCAGCTCGCACGCGCTTTCGGAACCCGGTTGAATGGCGATGCTTTTCAGCAAACTGCGGAAACCCTGCCGCTGCAAGTCTTAGCAAAGAATAAGAACAATCTGCTGATTCTTGAATCACTATTATTTGGTTGCGCTGGCTGGCTTGACGGAAATGTGAAAGATGAATACATGCTGAAGCTTCGAAAAGAATTTTTATTTCAACAGAAAAAATTTTCTCTTTCAGCTATTCAAAAACAACAATGGAAATTGCTTCGCCTCCGGCCGGCTAATTTTCCTACGCAACGGCTGGCTCAATTTGCTGCTCTGGTTCATCAGTCTTCCCATCTGTTCAGTAAGATTCTGAACACAGAATCAGTTTCCAGTCTAAGAAAATATTTTAAGGTAAAAAGCAGCCCCTATTGGGAAACTCATTTATTGCCCGGCAAAAATTCCGCGGAACATTCTACACTGCTCACTGATGATTTCATTGATCTTCTATTGATCAACACAGTAATTCCAGTGGTTTTTTACTATGGAAAAATAAAAGATGATGATGCATTAAAAAATAAAGCATTAAACTGGCTTGATTCCATTCCATCTGAAAACAATTTCATCATTCGCGAATGGAAAGAAGCGGGAGTTAAATCCAAGTCTGCATATGATTCTCAAGCTTTGCTTCATTTGCGCAAAAATTTATGCAGTAAAAAACTCTGTCTTCATTGCGGAATTGGTCATTCAATATTGAAAAACATTTGACTGAAAATATTTACAATTCACCGCTCTCGCCTACTTTAGTTTCATGAATCGCATCAAACTGCTAATTGAGAAAAATATTTTCGGAGTCTGTTCCTCTATCGGAGAGCGCCTCGGAATTGCTCCATCAACCGTGCGGCTTTATTTTATTTATACTTCATTCATTAACCTGACCAGCCCGCTGATAATTTACCTTGTATTTGCATTCTGGATTAACATGAAAAAATATCTTACCTCAAAAAGAAATCCGGTTTGGGAATGAGAATTCATCATTACAAAATCAAGATTGAGTGGACAGGAAATAATGGAACCGGAACAAGCGGTTACACGGCATATTCGCGCAGCCACCAACTCTCTGCAGAAAATAAAACCTCTCCTGTTCAGCTCTCATCTGATCCCCATTTCCGCGGAGATCTTGCAAAGTATAATCCCGAAGAATTGTTAGTTGCCTCTCTTTCCTCGTGCCACATGCTCTGGTATCTTCATTTGTGCTCAGATGCCGGAATCATTATTCAGAAATATGAAGATGAACCGGAAGGATTTATGGAAGAAGGGGGCAACCTGCCCGGAAGATTTACAAAAGTGATTCTCCGGCCTAAAGTGAGGATAAGTTCCGGCGACATTGAGAAAGCAAAGTCGCTTCATCAGGATGCGAACGAAAAATGTTTCATTGCCAACTCAGTGAATTTTCCGATGGAACACGAGGCAGAAATAATTTATGTTTAGTTCTCTCGTTTAGTGGTTGGAAAAAAAAATCAGCCCTGCTTTCTGCCCCAACATTCCATTCTACATTTAACCCTCATGAAATCGCGCCGTTTTATTGTACTGAGTTTACTCTTTCTTATTACGGTTATTTTTTCATTCTGCAATCAACAATCAAAAAAAATTTCAAACGAACCATTCTGGCGTAACTGGAGCGACACCGCTCATTATGTTGGCATGAACACTTGTAAGCAATGCCATTCTCCCATTCACATGACATTCATGCATACAGGCATGGGAGAGAGTTTTGATTTTGCAACAATAAAAAAATCGCGTGCTGTATTTGACAAGCACGCGGTGGTTTACGATTCGAAAAAAAATTTTTATTACAAACCGCTATGGAAAGATTCATCGCTCTACATTCTTGAATTCAGATTGAATGGCCGCGACACAATTTATAAGCGCGAAGAAAAAATTGAATATATCATTGGTAGCGGACAGCACACTAACTCACATATCTGGAATTCGAACGGTTATCTCTACCAGGCACCCATGACTTTCTACACACAGAAAAAAATTTGGGATTTGCCTCCCGGTTTCGAAGATGGACAGAACAGCCGGTGGAGCAGAACAATTTCTCTCGAATGCATGACTTGCCACAATATGTATCCTGAGTTTGATGTGGCCAGCGACAACAAATTTGTCTCAGTGAAAACAGGAATTGAATGTGAACGGTGTCACGGCCCGGGCTCAATTCATGTGGCAGAAAAGTTGACCGGAATGATTGTAGATACTTCGAAAGGTGCTGATCGTTCCATTGTAAATCCAAGAAGGTTGTCAGTTGAGTTGCAAACAGAATTGTGTCAGCGTTGTCACTTGCAAGGCATCAGTGTGTTGAATGAAGGAAAAACATTTTTTGATTTTAAACCAGGAATGAAACTGAATGATGTCGAAAATATTTTTATGCCTCGATACGAGGGCGGAAACGAATCTTTTATCATGGCATCGCACGCTGACCGCATGAAACAGAGTCAATGCTTCATTCAATCGAAGACCATGAGTTGCCTCACTTGTCATAATCCGCATGTGAGTGTGAAGCAAACTTCTGAAGAGCTATTCAATTCAGTGTGCATGAACTGTCATCAGCAGCAAAAAAAATTATGTACAGAAGATGAGACCAAACGCGAAGTTGTAAAAGACAATTGCTTTAGTTGCCACATGCCCGAATCTGAAACAATGGATATTCCGCATGTAACGGTTCACGATCATAAGATCCAAATTCCAATTTCAAAAACAGAAACTGAAAGTGTGAAACACTTTGTGGGATTGCAGTGCATGACCACCGATCAACCGTCGCCAATCCTGATGGCTCAAGGTTATCTCGCAATGTATGAATCATTCACATCACAACCTTTTCTGCTTGATTCTGCAAATTATTTTTTATCAAAAGAAAAAAATCAAACCAGCACGCTATTCAGAAAAACTGAAATTCATTATTGCTTTCTGAAAACTGATTATTCTTCAGTATTGAAGTGGGCTAATGAAATTGCAACTAAAGACACGCTGGATGCATGGACTTATTACCGTATTGGTGAATCTTATTTGCATACCGGAAATTCTATTGATGCTGAAAAATATTTTTCACTTGCTTTGAAATTAAAAGGCAATGTTCTAGAATTTGAAAACAAACTTGGTGTTGCACTTCTTCAGAATGGAAAACAAAAAGAAGCGCAGGACCTATTTGAAAAAATAATTTCTCAGCAACCAAAATATGCCCCGGCTATTTCAAATCTGGCTTACATCTACTTAGTGAAGAATGACATGGTCTATGCTGAAAAATTAGTAAATGATGCGCTCTCTCTTGACCCGGACTATATTGATGCACTGATGAACAAAGCGGCCATACTGATTACTATCGGAAAAAATTCCGACGCAAAAAAAATTCTGCATCGTGTTCTTGAACTAGAACCTGACAATCAAAAAGCAATTGTTGCAGATCGTAATTTGAATTAGTGCATGCTCACTTATTGATTGTTGGAACTAGCCGGCATTTTTTTCTAAGAAAATATTCCCTTTCTTGCTTCGATGATTAAAGCGCGACTTGGCCTTTTTGATTTGACCATGCTTATTATTTCAATGGTAATTGGTGTCGGTATTTTTAAAGCTCCGCAATTGGTTGCTCAAAAAACCGGATCTGTTGAATTGTTTTTTGCCGCGTGGATTGTGGCTGCCATCATTAGCATGTTTGGTGCACTCACATTTGCTGAGATTGGCGCGCGATATCCGGTAGCAGGTGGTTTCTACAGAATATTTTCTTATTGCTTTCATCCTGCAATTGCATTCATGTTAAACTGGGCGCTTGTAATCATCAATGCATCAAGTTCAGCCGGGGTAGCACTCATAGGTGCAGACTATATTGCTCCTGTAATTTTCCATTCACCAACTGAAAGTGAAAAAAATGTCATTGTTGTAATCATTGTGCTTGCGCTCTATTTGATTAATATGATTGGCATTCGTTCAGGAGCGAAAACTCAAAACTTGCTCAGTGGATTGAAGATATTTCTCATTCTCTTTTTCTGCACGGCCATATTTTTCGCTCCTCAGGCTTCAACCTCATTCCATGATTCTTTGATCAGCGCATCCGGAAATGCATCCCCAAATTTCTTGCTGGCATTTGGCGCCGGACTCATCTTCGTGTTCTTCGCTTATGGCGGGTATCAGAATACAATTAACTTCGGAGAAGATGTGAAAGAGCCGCAACGAAATATTCCACGGTCTATATTTTTTGCAATGGCCATTATTCTTATTCTCTATCTTCTTATTAATGTTTGCTATGTAATGGTGCTCGGTTTTGAAAATGTGAAAGCGTCGCCGGTTGTAGCCGCCTCGCTGGCCAAGCAAATGTTCGGCAATGCAGGTGAAGCATTTGCCTCGGTAGTCATTTTTATTTCCGTATTGGGATTTCTCAATTCTGCATTCATGTATAACCCGCGCATCTGGTATGCCATGGCCGAAGATCATGTGCTGCCAAAAATTTTCAGCAGGGTGAATGAGAAAAAGCAAGTTCAGGAATTTTCACTTACCTTATTTACAGCTCTGATTCTGATTATGTTTTTTTCACTTGGAACTTTCGAGAGATTACTGAGCTATGTAATGTTTACCGATACTATTTCACTTGCATCTGCTGCGGCATGCATTTTTATTTTAAGAAACAAAATGAAATCAAATGCGCCCTATCATGGATTCAGAGTTGCAAATTCTATAATTCCAATCATTTTTATTCTTACAATTTGCTTTGTTACAGTCAATGTAATTCTTGATGATCCAAGGCGCTCACTTATCGGAGCCATAGTACTTGCAGGAGGATTTCCGCTTTATTATTTATTCAGGCGAATAATAATAAAATCGAAAATCTGATAATTAGTTTTTAAGAGCCTGCTCCAAATCAGCAATCAAATCTTCAGCATCTTCCACCCCAACACTCAGGCGAATCAAAGTATCAGCAAGCCCGCTCTTGTCGCGCTCTTCTTTCGGAATGCTTGCGTGAGTCATAGTTGCAGGATGTCCGATGAGAGATTCAACACCGCCGAGTGATTCAGCGAGTGAAAAAAGTTTTGTGCCTGAAAAAACTTTCAAGGCATCATCCATTTTATTTCCTTTCAGTGTGAAGGAAATCATTCCGCCGAAGTCGCGCATTTGCCTTGCAGCAATTTCATGATTGATGTGAGTAGTTAATCCTGGATAAAATATTTTATCAACCCTCGAATGATTTGATAAAAAATTCACTACCTGCTTTGCATTGTAGCAATGCCTTTCCATTCTGAGGTGAAGTGTTTTCACTCCGCGCAACACCAAAAAACAATCTTGCGGACCAGGCACTGCACCGCATGAGTTCTGAATAAATTTTAATTGCTCGTGAAG
>DMRR01000079.1:11265-13376 GCA_003455275.1 Bacteroidota bacterium
AGGTAAGGAGAAGCAAAAGTGTTGTCCACGCAAAGTATTGCTCCGCTTGCTTTTGCCAGCTTTGCCACCGCCGCTATGTCAATGATATTCATCAACGGATTCGTAGGTGTTTCCACCCAAATCAGTTTTGTTTTTTTGGTGACAGCGTTCTCAATATTCTTCACATCGGTCATCGGCACGAACTGAAATTTCACACCATACTTCTCATACACTTTTGTGAAGATGCGATAGCTTCCGCCATACAAATCATTTGTGCTGATAACTTCATCACCTGGCGAAAGAAGTTTTATCACTGCATCAGTTGCTCCGAGTCCGCTGCTGAAACACAAACCAAATTTTCCGTTCTCCAATGCAGCCAGATTGTTTTGCAACACCGTGCGCGTTGGATTTTGTGTGCGCGCATATTCGTACCCCTTGTGATTTCCGGGCGCTGCCTGCACATAAGTGCTCGTTTGAAAAATGGGAGTCATGATGGCACCGGTTGTTTCTTCCGGTTCAATTCCTGCGTGAAGCACCTTAGTTCCGAATTTCATTCTAAAAAGTTTTGAAAGTTGAGAAAGTTTAAAAGTTGAGAAAGTTTTGAAAGTTATTTCTCTCCTATCCTTTTTTGTTTGCGAAGTCGCGCATCACATCTACTAACACCTGCACACCTTCCTTCGGCATTGCGTTGTAAATGGAAGCACGAAAACCACCCACACTGCGGTGACCTTTGATTCCGATGCAACCGGCATTCTTCGCAAGCGTAGCAAACTCTTCTTCGAGTTCAGGTTTGTTAATGGTGAAAGTCACATTCATGCGCGAGCGATCTTCCTTCGCAATCACTCCATTGAAGAGCGGGTTCGCATCAATTTCATCGTAAAGAATTTTTGCTTTCTCTTCATTCAGCTTTTCCATTGCAGTAAGTCCGCCCATCTTTTTTATCCAGCGCATGGTGAGCATAGAAACATAGATGGCGAATGTGCATGGCGTGTTATGAAGCGAGTTGTCCTTGATGTGATTTCTATAATCAAGCATTGTGGGAATGGGTCGCGAAACTTTTCCAAGCAAGCTCTCGCGCACCACCACCATCGTAACTCCTGATGGTCCCATATTTTTTTGGGCACCGCAATAAATTAGTCCGAATTTTTTTCCGTCAATGGGTTTCCAGAAAATATCGCTGCTCATATCTGCAACAATCGGAACCGGAGATTCCGGAATTGCATGAAGCTGACTTCCGTAAATAGTATTGTTCGTAGTGATGTGAAAATATTTTGAATCGGCAGGAACAGAATAATTTTTTGGAATGTGATTGAAATTTTGTTCTGCAGAACTCGCCACAATGTTCACCTTGCCGAAAAGCTTTGCTTCCTTAATTGCCTTCTTTGCCCACACTCCTGTTTCTAGGTAAGCTGCAGTATCATTTTCTCCGAGAAGATTAAAAGGAATCATGCAGAACTGCATACTCGCCCCGGCACCGAGGAATAAAACTTTTTGATCATCATCCAACTGCAATAATTCGCGAACAAGTTGCTGCGCTTCTTCAATGATGGCGACAAACTCCTTACTGCGGTGAGAGATTTCAATCAAACTCATTCCGATGTTATCCAACTCAAGCACTGCCTTTGATGCCTGCTGAAAAACTTCCTGAGGAAGAATGGCAGGACCGGAGTAGAAATTATATTTCTTCATTTTATGTTCAGAAAAATTTACGCGCAAAGAAAATGAATGGAGTGTGTTTGTGTGAATCCGGATTGTTGGAATAAAGTGTTCCGGCTTTAATACTAAAATAGAGGGCAACTTATTATACAGAAAAACTTAATGTGCTATTCTAAATCAGTACTCAGCACATATCGGCCAATGCGGTTGTTGTTTTTATCCGCGACATAAATCACCTTTCTGAAATAACAAACTCCGCTCGGTGCATTGAATTGAAAAGGACCAGCGCCGCTTCCACCGAAAGATGCAAGCACCTGCTTCGTGATCCCTGAATTCGCAGGAGCATTCACACCTTCATATCCCTTTTGTGTGAACTGATAAAAAGAATCTTTCGCTGCATCTACAATAAAAATGTATTGCGATGCATCACCGGAAACGCAGATGTCAGAAGGATTGGAAAAGCGATTTGCTTCATA
>DMRR01000079.1:13728-13936 GCA_003455275.1 Bacteroidota bacterium
TAAGAAATTCCTGCATCGGGATCATAAGATTCTTTTATCCAAAGTGCTTTGAACTGCGCCGCTGCATCAGATTGAAGAATTAAAAAATCATGTGAAGTGCTGATACCGCTCATGCTTTGTGGCGGCGCAGCAAAAGTTGCAACAGCACTTAATCCCAAAACTGATTTGAGAGAAGAAGTAACAGGATTCAAACCAATGGAGTAACCGG
>DMRR01000145.1:0-7235 GCA_003455275.1 Bacteroidota bacterium
ATTCAAGTATGTTCTGAGTGTTTACCAGCGTGATAAGTCCTGATGAGTTTTCAAGTTTGAGCATATTGCCCAGAGCAAATTCTTTTATTGTTCCTTCGGCAGTGCGAACAGCATTTCCCTGCCCAAATGTGTAAACTACAGACGCTTGTTTTCCTTTATTGGCAAGCGCGAAATCATAAATACTTGTTGGCTTACGCAATACCTTAACAGTATCCGTGAAAATATCAATTCGGCTGATCTTGTTTTCTTTAGTGGTGAAGATCCAGTAAGTGCTTTGCAGCGGATTTGGCGGTATCGGAAACTTCGCAACACTGCCAGTCACTTTTCCTTCCTTCGCTATGAAGTAGGTTCCGTTCTTAAAAATATTGACCTGCATGGGGCGCAGATCAGTGGTTTGAGCTGTGGCAAAAAATGAATATTGAAAGGTGAAAAAAAATACAAGTGCAGAAAGAAGAGTGAATCGATGTTGAGGAATTGAAGAGAAAATATTTTTTTTCATGGCTGGAAATTTATTTGGAATAAAGAGAAAATTTTATCTGGATTCCATACTTGAATACAAAGATTACTGATTAGTGGCGGTTGGATTCGGATTTACCTCGTCAGAATAAATCTCACCATCGCGAAGGCGAATAATTCGGTGAGCAAAATGCGATATATCTTCTTCGTGTGTAACCAGAATCACAGTGTTTCCCTGTTTGTGAATCTTATCGAAAATATTCATGATCTCGATTGAGGTTTTACTGTCGAGATTTCCTGTTGGTTCATCTGCCAGCACAATTGATGGGGAGTTTACAATGGCGCGTGCTATAGCCACACGCTGTTTTTGTCCGCCGCTCATTTCATTCGGTTTGTGATCCATGCGATCTGCCAGCCCCACTGCACTTAACATCTCATGCGCTTTTGAAGTTCTGCTTTTCCGGTTGGTGCCATTATATACCAGCGGCAGTGCTACATTTTCTACAGCACTCATGCGCGGCATGAGGTTGAATGTCTGAAACACAAATCCTATTTCCTTGTTGCGCACGATTGCAAGTTCGTTATCACTCAGGTGGCTGACATCTTTATCATTCAAAAAATATTTTCCTGATGTAGGAGTATCGAGGCAACCGAGAATATTCATGAGCGTAGATTTCCCTGAACCACTCGGTCCCATGAGCGCGACATATTCATTCTTGTGAATGCTGAGCGAAACATTTTTCAAAGCCGGGATCAAAACTTTTTCGATGATATAAGTCTTCGAAATATTTTCGAGGCGGATAATTTCTTTCTCCATCATTTAGTTTTTAAAACTTTCGGAACTTTTATATAATCACTATCCTTTAACGGCACATTCTTCAGTGCTTCGCTTTTGCTCACAGTTTCCGTAGCAAGAATTTCATCGTTGCGTAAAACATTTTTTTCTTCGGTGATATAAATCAAAGGTTGCACCTCATCAAGCGGCAGCTCATTTATTTTCTCCACGAAGCCAATAATATTTTGCAAATCTTTTTTGATTTCCTTTTTTGAATTCTCATCAAACTCTAACCTGGACAGGTGCGCCAGGTGGTCAATCATTTCATTATTAATTTCCATATTGCTTCAATGTTTTTTCTATTACTGAATGAACCTTTTGCTGCAAATATTCAACATCATTAATTGTTAAACCAACAGTTGAAATTGGTGCATGAACAATTGCTCTTGTAATTCCGGGGCGGACATAAATTTTTTTTCCTACAAAAAGTAATTTCCAGTTATCAATCATGGTGATGGGCACTACCGGAACCTGCTGTTCAATTGCAATTCTGAATGGTCCGCTTTTGAATCGCTCCATTCGCGGTGGGTGCACAGAAATTTTTCCTTCCGGAAACATGACCAGGCTTTCGCCACGCACAATGCTTTCTTTTCCCAGCTTCATAGTGCGCACACTTTCAGTCACACTGCTTCTGTTTACTGAGATATCGACGGTCCGGAAAAAAATTCCAAAGAGTGGAATTTTTCCAAGTTCCATTTTTGCCATGTAGCGATACTTGTTGCCACTATAGCAAAGAGCAAAGAGCGGAATATCGAGATATGAAAAATGATTCGGGCAAAAGATGTAAGTTTTCGAATGATCGAGTTTTGTCTCGTGTTTCACTCTGTATATTAATCCTGAAAAAGAAAAAAGAAGGAACGCCCATATTCTCCTGAGCCAGTTGGCCGCATGATATCGGCTGGGGTTACTGAGCAGAAATAAAAATACCGGATAGAATAAAAGAAAAATAAATGCAAACAGAAAAAACCACCAGCAAGCCCATAATACTTTGAATGGATAAAAAATTTTTTTCACTGCGCGGCGAAAATAATGCGGTTCGCGAATGGGCTTCATAGCTGGCATTCTTCTCAAAAAAATCTTTTGAAGATTAAAAAATAAATAATAGGATTTGATTAAAAACATTTTTACTTTTAGAAGGCAATAAATTTTGTTTCAGTATTTGACCATCACTTTAGAAAGTAGCGCACAGAGTAGCAAATTGAATTTCGAAAAATATTGAAGCGGAGTTAGTGCCCGAAAGTCTAACACCAAACCAACCAGCCTTTGAAAAAATTTTTACTCTTTTCATTGGTCTTATTTGTTTCAGGTATTTCTTATGCACTTGCCCTCCGGCGATTGATCAAATTGAAATTCGATTTGAATAATGTGAGTGTCTGGTTATGCCCAACACCTTCACTCCAAATGCTGATCAGAAGAATGATGAGATTGGACCCATAAATATCTGTGAATATGATTTGTTTCCATACAGCTACAAGATTTTTAATCGTTGGGGTCAACTAGTTTTTGAAACCAGGGATATTCATCAATACTGGAATGGAACTATGAATGGAATTGATTGCAGTATGGGCGTTTATGTTTATGAAATCAATTATCACGATCCGGTTCTTGCTAAAAACTTTTTACTCAAAGGAAACATCACCTTAGTAAGGTAACTAAGATCCGTGATTTCTATTCTTACTTATCTGACCGATGTTGAATTAAGCTGACTTGATTTCAAATATTTTTTTCAACTGAGTATAGAGTTATCCAAATTCACATAGTTCAAAATATTGTAATTGAGAAACAAGTTTCAAAACAAAACTGATTTCATTTTTAATTCGAAACCGGGAAAACTTAATGACAATCAATTTCCGAAATCAGGCTGTTCAGGAAGTGTGTATTTCCTTCCTTCATTCACCTTTTTCAAATAAGTCATAAGTGGGGCAAAGTAGTCAACCATTGGCTGGGCGCTCATATCACTGCCAATGCAGTTTTTCAAATGTTCGCGCCAGTCTACACTAGCTCCCGGATACATTAACTTGCGAATGAAATCTCCTACCTCTTTGTTTCCCCAATAATCAGTTGAATGCGGATCCTGATGCAAAATATTTTTTGCAATAAACACATGCCACTGAAAAAGCAAAACATTGCTCATGCTATAATCATAATACTGAGCCGGGTCATCATTGATGTGCGTTTTGGTAGCAGCGTCGCAATATTCTTCGCCGCGCTCTGATGGTGGAACAATTCCCTGGTAGCGCTTCACCAGATCCCACCATAAGGTGTTGAATTGATTCTCCGGTAGGTTTTTAGAATAAAGATTGTATTCAAATTCTGTCATTACTCCGCTGCCCCAAGGTATATGTACAATGTAATCAAGCGCCTCTTTGAGCATAAGCATGGTGTCGTTGGTTACCACATTGGAATCCACCATTCCCAATCCTGCAAGAAAAGGTTTTTGCAATGAAGCCAGTCCCATCATAGTTCCCATAGCTTCATGATAAGCGCGATTGGCGCCGCCTCTGAGTATGATTGGGTTTGAATCATTACTGTAAGTCATGTAATAATAAATATGACCGAGTTCATGCAACACTGTGCTCCACCATTCTGTATTTGCTTCTACACTCATGAGTGAACGAACATCCTTGTCATTATCAATATGCCAGGCTGATGCATGCGTGTTTTTCTTATATCCTGAATCAGGTGAAACCGGATAAAGAGATGATTTTTCCCAGAATGTTTCTGGCAGCGCAGGAAATCCTAGAGACTCATAATATTCTTCACCTTTCTTAACAATCCACTCTGCACCTTTTTCTTTAAGATACGGATCAATATTCAATCCATCCACATTTACTAATGCAGTCCAATCCTGCCCCCAGCGATTAGGCAGCCAGTCAGCCGGAATATAATCAGGTACTTCTTTTACATTATATTTTTTTGCAAGTTCATATCGCGCCCATGTATGAAGTTCTCTGTAAAGAGGCCATGCATCTTTGATCATTCCGCGCGTTACATTAATAAGTTCATCTACAGTATAACCATACTCACTTGCATTGTAGGCAAAAAAATCTTTGTAGTCCAATGCCTGCACCGATTCATTTCTCAGGTCCCGAAGATTGGCAAGTCCATCTTTCAAAACTTTACCAACCTCCTTGGATGCTGTCCATGCGGCATTGCGTTCCTTCAGATTTGTGCTGTTCGAAAGAACATCTTGTATTTCATTTGGAGTAACTTCTTTTCCATTCAGCATAAACTTGAATCCATAAAGAAGTTTCGTTTGATTTTTATCAGCATCAATTCTTTTTTTCACAACATCACCGGCTGTTTCAGGATTGTTTCCTGCGGCAAATAATATTACCTTTAGCTGACGAACTTGTTTAGCCGTGAGTTTATCTTTTTGTTCTAAAAATTTTTTTGTCATTTCAATTACTGACTTGCTTCCTGTAAATTTTGCAAAAGCCTCATCTGCTGCCGAGGATTCTTTGGCAGTAATTGAATCACCATCTACGATATAGGTATTCAGCTTCCATTGGCCTTCGTTGCTTGCTGTCAAATATTTCTGGAAATCTTTGTTGTAGCTGGTAAGAAACGAATCAACTTGTTTGCGCAAAGCATCTGCATTTCCTACAGAATTGCAAGAGGAAATTGCAGAAAGAATAAATGATGCAAGCAGAATTGATTGGCCGAAGGATAACAGAGTATCGAGTGTGTCTTTGAATTTAAATTTCATGATAAATAATTTTTGTTGGTGAATATGAAAGGAAGATTTTGGATTTCCATAGAATGGAAAATCATTTTTCCGATCAAAGGCTTAATGCAGCTACCTGATTTTTCTTAAAGAGTTTATATAATGCCTCCTGGCTGCGAAAAGGTTTGTTTTCACTTTGGAAATACTTGTTGTCCTGGGCATTGTTAATTACCCGTGCCTTTACATTGTCATTCCACTGAATATCAAAATAGGTTGCTACCTGCTGCTGAATGTTTTTATCCAGAATAGGAATGGCCAGCTCTACGCGCTGATCAAGATTTCGAACCATCCAATCAGCACTGCTGATGTAATACAAGGGTTTGCCGTTGTTGTGAAATATCATGATGCGCGTGTGTTCCAGATAACGATCCACTATGCTTCTGATCGTGATATTGTTTTTCAGTTCATCATCTTCCGGAAGAAGCGTGCAGGTGCTGCGGACAAGCATGTTGATTTTTACTCCGCTGATTGCCGCTTCCCTAAGCCGCTGCACCATTTCGCGGTCTGCCAGGTTATTTAATTTCAGGTTGATGAAGGCAGGTTTTCCGGCTTTGGCATTTGCGGTTTCGGTTTCAATCAGCTTTACAAATTTTCTTCGCATTTGCATAGGTGCTACAAGCGAATTTTTATAATGACTCATTTTATAATTGCTCTCAAGGAATGAAAATAAGTTGTCCGTTTCCTTGGTGATATTTTTATCTGCAGTGAAGAGCGATAAGTCGGTATAAACACGGGAAGTGTTTTCATTGTAATTGCCGGTGCTGATGTTTGCATAAAGAACTTTTTTCCCTTTTTCTCTTCTTGAAATCAGGCACATCTTGCTATGTACTTTCAATCCCTGAACACCCAGAATTACATGTGCACCTTCTTCACGAAGACGATCGCTCCAGTGAATATTAGCTTCTTCATCGAACCGCGCCTGAAGTTCCATCACCACGGTTACATCTTTTCCATTCTTCACGGCGTTAATAAGGGCATTCACTACTTTCGATTTGGAAGCAAGGCGATACATAGTGATTTTGATTGATGAAACTTTAGGATCAATCGCTGCCTCGCGAAGCATGTCAATAAAATGATCAAATGTTTGGTACGGATAATTAACCAAAACATCTTTTTCCTTTATCAGAGAAAAAATGCTTTTTCCAGGAAGGAAATCCGGATGTTGCTGTGGCTGCTCAGGTTTGTAAGTCAAATGCGATTTTCCAAGAACAGGAAATTGCATAAAATCCCTGAAGTTGTGATAGCGCTGCCCGGGAATAATATTATCATCGCCAATGCGTAAGCGCATGCGGCGAAGGATGTAGTGTAGCATCTCGGTGTCAATATTATCATCGTAATTAAATCGAACCGGTCTGCCTTTTTTTCGTTGCTTAATTCCTTTCGAAATTTTTTCCATTAAGCTTTCCGAAATGTTTTCCTTGATATCAATTTCGGCGTCGCGCGTTGTTTTTATTGCATAGGCATTAAAAGTATCGTAAGGAAGTATGCTGAAAATTTCTTTCAGCCCCAATCGGATAATGTCATCCAGAAGGATAATATACTTTTTGCTGTCATGTTCGGGCAGCAGGTAAAATCGAGGCACTGTATCACTCGGCACTTCAATAAGAGCGTACCGGCTCTTTTCTTTTTTCTTAGAATCAGAAAGATGTATGGCAAGGTAAACGCTTCTGTCTTTAAGATATGGAAACTCTCCGAGAGTATCGATCATAATAGGAACAAGCGCGGCGCGCACTTCCTGCCTGAAATAATTGCTCACATGGTCGCGCTGCGAATCGCTCAATTGCTTTTCATTAATTAGAAAAACATTCTCTGCTTCCAGATCTTTAAGAATTTTTTTATAAGTCGCTTCAAATTTTGTTTGCTGTTTTATAGCAATGTTGTAGATGTCATCAAAAATTTTTCTCGGATTTTCTCCCAAAATTTTTTTTGCCTTCTTACCCAACTCCATCATTCGCTGAAGTGTAGCCACCCTTACCCGGAAAAATTCATCCTGATTGTTGCTGAATATTCCAAGGAACCTCATTCGCTCAATTAGCGGAACTGTTTCGTCTTGCGCTTCCTGCAACACACGCTCATTGAACGAAAGCCAGCTTAATTCGCGGTTCAGGAGTTTCATGTAATCAAAGTTAGTATGGGCGCTAATTTAACAGGGTGCAAATCTTTAGGTAGATGAGAAATAAAATTTAACATTGAAAATCACTGGATTTTATTTGCCGA
>DMRR01000145.1:7619-9364 GCA_003455275.1 Bacteroidota bacterium
TATGCTTTTGCCCAAACAACCGAAGGTCTTAAAGTTCATGGAAGAATAATTTTTGAAGATGGCTCCGCAGGATATTCGCTAGTGAAGATTTACAACCAGCGTGCAGGCACCAATATTTCTCCTGCATCAAATGGTTTCTTTGATCTTCACGGATACAAGACGGATACATTTTTATTTATCTGCAAAAATTATTCTCCGGTTGAATTGTGTTATAAAGATTCTGTTACAAAATGGAGTTACGATATCACAGTTTATATGCGGCACATAGAAGTGGAGATGAATATGCTGGTCATTACTCCCGACAAAACTTACGATGAGATTCAAAATGAGATAGACAGCCTTGGAGTGAAAAATACTGATACCTATAAAAATGTAAATGCATATCAAAGTCCGATCACAGCACTTTGGGAGATGTATTCAAAAACCGAGAGGCAAAAACGCGAGATTGCGATTCTGATGAACGATGATCAGCGGCGCGCCACTTTAAAAGAATTACTGAAACTATGTGTCAAGACAAATTTGATTGACCTTTCCTTTTATGACTTCGACGCATTTATAGATTTTTGCGGATACACCGATGAGTATCTTCAGCAAACAAGTTTCTATGATTTACTCAGCAGCATAAAGCAACATTACCGTTATTTCAGAAGGTAAATTGCGGAATTTCTCCCGCTAATCATAGTTCGAAAATTATCATTCGAATTGTTTTCCGTCCCAGCAAAGCCTACCCTGTGTGTAATTTGTGGACTTTGCGGTAATTGTGGTTATCAAACTCACTTCTCTCATTCGATCATCAAAGAAAAGAAAAATGTTCGAGCTCTAAAATGAATTTCTGTGTTAGAACCAAAAACCAGAAAAACGGCATGAGCGACTGTAGTGCTGCAGTGTAGATTATTGTGAAGTGATTCATATAAATGAATCCGGTAAGAAAGGCGAAGAAAATTTCCTCGCCTTTCATTTTATGTATTGTTTAAATTCCTAGCTAAGCATTCCAGCAATCACAGCAGTCATCAGGCAGGCGAGAGTTCCGCCAAGTAATGATTTTAACCCAAGCTCTGATAAATTTTTTCGCTGCCCGGGAGCCATCGCACCAATACCGCCAATCTGAATTCCAATCGAGGCAAAATTTGCAAATCCGCATAGCGCATAAGTGGCAATCAAAATTGCTTTCGGATCAGTAAGCAATCCGCTTTTCATCATATCTCCAAGTGAAATGTAGGCGACAAATTCATTGATCACAGTTTTCTCGCCAAGCAATTGTCCGATTGAAAGCATATCGTGAACTGGAACACCCATTAGCCAGGCGATTGGTGCAAACGCATATCCAAAAAGAAATTGAAGTGTGAGTCCATCGTAACGACTTTGACTAAGAGAAGAAATCTGTTCGTTCAGGTGCGACCAGCCACCAATCTTAAATAAGATTGCATTGAGCAACCACATGAATGCCGTGAACACGACCAGCATTCCACCTACATTCACTGCGAGTTTCAATCCATCAGTTGTTCCGTTTGAAATTGCATCGAGCACATTGCTGCCGATACTTTCTTTATTCACCTGTAGCTGGCGCTGAATTTTATCTTCTTCGGTTTGCGGGAATAAAATTTTTGCAATCACAATTGCTGCCGGTGCACTCATGATGCTTTGTGTCATCATGTGCAAAGCAAAATATTGTTGCTTGTCGTGATCAGCCCCTCCAAGGAAACTGACATAAGCAGCTAAGACAGATCCGGCAGTGTTTGCCATCC
>DMRR01000110.1 GCA_003455275.1 Bacteroidota bacterium
TGAAAAAGGATGGTTGCTTGCTCAATATGAAAATCATCCGCTTGGTTGGCTTAAATCACTTGGTAACAGAATGAATAATTATTTTCCTACCGAATGGAGAATCAGGAATTATTGAGAATTATTTTTTACGCAACATTCCATTTTCATTTCTCCTGAATGTGTATGTGTGACTTGCGGGCTGATGTATGGAATGCCGAGATTCAAGCCGCGGAGAATGAGCAGCACTGCAACAAATGATGCGAGCCACGGAGACGCTTTTCCTAATTTGAATTTCCATTTTGTATGAATGAATCCGCCGCCTCTTTCGATTCTATCCATTGTTACAGTGTGCCCGCTTATTAGAGCATTGAACTGCATTTTTCCCATCCATTGTGTTTCGATTATGTGATTCATGACTGAATGATTTGTTTGAAAAATTTTTTCAAAGCATGGTAATGGGCGTGTGATAAGTGCTGAGCTCAAATAGTCCGCTCTTTTTTATTGCACTCATGCCACTTTTTACATTTATCAGGTTATCGAAACCGCGGGCGCGCAGGATAGAAATAAAAATCACAGAACGATAGCCACCCGCACAATACACAAAGCAGGTTTTGTTTTTATCAATGAGTTTCATGCTTTCATTAATGTAATCGAGCGGAGCATTCAAAGCATAGATGATGTGCTCGCTATCGAATTCGCTTTTTTTGCGCACATCTATCAACTCAGGCAGCAGCGAGCTTTGCACTTCCGCCATTTCTTCAACTGTTACAGACTGAATGGTATCATATTCCTTCAAACTTTTTTTCCAGTTTTCAAAACTCCCTTTTAACACACCGAGCACACCATCGAAACCAACGCGAGCCAGCCTTGTGATGGCTTCATCTTCTCTTCCTGCATCGGCCACCAATAAAATTTCCTGCTTCACATCGGGTATGAGTGTGCCTGCCCATACTGCGAATGCGCCATCAAGACCGATGTTGATGGAGTTGGGAATAAATCCTTCACAAAATGTTTCAGGAGCGCGCGTATCAAGAATGAGCGCGCCGGTTTCTTGCGCCATATCTGCAAACTCCTGTGGAGTGAGCATTTGATGCCCGCGGTACAAAACCTGATCGAGCGATTCAGAACCGGAAATATTCAACAAAACATTCTGCGGAAAATAACCCGGCGGCGGTGTGAGGCCGGTCAGCACCTAGTGAATGAATTGCTCCTTAGTGAGTGAAGTGTTAAGAGCATAGTTGAGTTTCTTTTGTTCACCAAGTGTGGAAGTGAGTTCACGGCTCATTTTTTTTCCGCAAGCGCTTCCGGCGCCGTGTGCAGGATAAACAATCAGATCATCACTGAGCGGAAGAATTTTTTCGCGAAGCGAATCATACAAATGCCCTGCAAGTTTTTCAGCAGTGAGTTCAGCAATCACTTTCTGTGCAAGATCAGGGCGGCCAACATCTCCAATGAAAAGCGTGTCGCCGGTGAAGAGCGCTTTCTCTTTTCCTTCTTCATCTATCAACAGGTAGCAGGAACTTTCAAGCGTGTGCCCTGGTGTATGAATGAGCCGCAGGAGAACATTTCCAATTTTATATTCTTGTCCGTCATTACCAATTAAAACATCGAAGCATGTTTGCATGGTTGTAGGTCCATACACAATTGTGCCTCCGGTTTTATTTGCGAGCTCTACATGCCCCGAAACAAAATCGGCATGAAAGTGTGTTTCGAAAATGAATTTGATTTTCGCATTGTGTTTCGCTGCGAGTTCTATGTATCGGTCAACATCGCGCAGCGGGACAATGATTGCAGCCTCGCCATTGCTTACAATGTAGCAAGCAATATGTGCCAGGCATCCGGTGTAAAGTTGTTCGATATACATGGCTAATGAATTTTCTTCTGCAAAAGGAAGCAGTGGGATGCAGAGAGAAAATGATTTCAGTCAGTTGCGCCGGTGAGAGAAATCAGAATAGATAGGAAAAAGTATAAATGATAAAATATAAATCTCCGTGCGAAAAAAGCCCTTACCCCCAATTGGGAATAGTCGCATATATTTTCTCAAAGTGTTTGGTTAATTATATATGAGAAAATGTTTTTACTAATAACAGATAACGAATAACCGATAACTAGAATTTAGTTGCGCAGTTTCGAGAGTTTCTCGAAATTGGAAATTGAAATAGTTCCTCCTTTTATATCAATTAAACCCTCATCTTTAAAATCGCTGAGTGTGCGAATGGTAGTTTCAGTGGCAGTGCCTGCAAGGTTTGCAAGGTCTTCGCGCGAAATGCTCATACTGAAATTTTTTTCACTTTCTTTTTTATACCGGGCATGAAGAGCAAGTAACGCTTCTGCAACACGCTTGCGCACACTATTGTATGCCAGCCGCAGTAATTGTTCTTCCTTTTCTTTCAGATCATCGGAGAGCATTTTGATAAAACGGCGCGATACTTCGGCATTTCGGTAGATGAGCGAAAAAAAATCTTCTTTAGGAATCAGGCAGATTTCAGAATCTTCAAGAGCCGATGCAGAGTCTATGTATTTCTTGTCTTTGAGAAGAGCAATGTATCCGAAAAAATCACCTTCCTTATACAAACCTGTAATAAATTCTTTTCCGTCTTCGTTGGTTTTATAGCTTTTCACTTTTCCCTTAGAAACGAAATAAACCCAACGCGGAAAATTTTCTTCCTTAAAAATTATTTCTTTCTTTCTGAAAGCACGGACTTCTCTTTCTTCAGAAAGTTTTTTCAGTCCATCATCTTTTTTCGCAAGCGAAATAAATTCATCGAAGCCTGCCTGATCTTTTGAAAAACCGCGACGCATGGCATCTGATTTTTTTAACCGGCTCTCGACTGCGCTCAGTAATTCAATGTCGCTGAATGGTTTTGTCACATAATCATCGGCACCCATTTCCATTCCCTTGCGCAGGTCGCTGCGCTCTGCTTTTGCGGTGAGGAAAATGAAAGGCACCGAAGCGGTGTCAGCATTTTTTGAGAGTGAGTGCAGCACTCCATATCCATCCAAAACCGGCATCATAATATCGCAGATGATTAAGTCCGGAGCGCTTTTGGCAGCCAGTTCAATTCCTTCCTTTCCATTTTTTGCAGTGATGACTTCGAAATCAGAAAGCTCCAGAATTTCTGCGGTGTTCTCCCGCATTTCCCGATTGTCTTCTATCAGTAAAATTTTTTTACTCGTGTTGTTAGTTAGGAAAAGTGATGATGAATTCTGTTCCTACTTCAAGCTCGCTGTTGCATTCAATTTTTCCATTGAGCATCTCAACATACTTTGCCACTATGTTCAGTCCAAGGCCGCTTCCCTGAATGTTTGTGGCATTGTGTCCGCGGAAAAACCGTTCAAACAAATGTTCTCTGTCTTCCGCTGAAATTCCAATGCCGCTGTCGCTTACAGAAATGGTGAAATCATTTTCGTTGAGAGAAGTAGCAGCGTGAATTGTTTTTCCTTCTGGAGAAAATTTTATGGCATTTGAAATAAGATTGAAAAGAATGTGTCGGAAAATTTTCTTATCGAAAGAAATTTCATCGGATCCGATGTGTTTGTAATGAATTTGTTGCCCGTGCTTGGCTACTTGTTGTAATTCTTTGAGCATTTCATTAGCAAATTCAGTGATGGCAAATGTTTCGGGCGAAACCGAAATTTTTCCTTCTTCCATTTTACTAAGCGACAAAACATCAGAAATGATATCAGTAAGATTATTTACCGAAGTTTTTATCCGCTCAAGATGTTTCTCTTGTTTTTCTTTCTCGCCTTGTTCGCCATATTTTTTTACCAAAGAAAGCGAGGATAATATTGTTGCTAATGGCGTACGAAATTCATGCGAAGCCATGGAAACAAATCGCGATTTCAAATCGCCAAGTTCCTTTTCCTTTTGTAATGCCTCATTGAGTTCTTCCTTCGTTTTATTAAGCTCAGCGATTGCTTCTTCCAGCACAAGTGTTCGTTGTTTAACCTTTGAGTCGAGTTCTTTGTTCAGTTTTTCAAGTTCATCTTTTTGACGGCGCACACTTTCTTCTGCTTTTTTTCTTTTCGAAATATCAATGATAAAAGCAATCACAAATTTTCCATCTGCATTAGCGAACGGCGATAAACTTATTTCAACCGGAAACTCGGTTCCATCTTTTTTCATTGCGAACAAATCCATTCCGCTTCCCATTGCCCGGGCATGAGGATTTTGGTTGAATGCTTCGCGATGGTGCTGGTGTGAAGAGGTAAACTTTTTTGGAATGAGCGTCTCAATCTTTTTACCGATAAGTTTATTCTTTTCATAACCAAAAAGTTTTTCGGCACTTGGGTTTGCGTGAGCAATTTCTCCTGCTTCATTAACTACCACTATGCCTTCTGTCGCATAAAAGAAAAGTGCCCGTGCCCCTTCAAGGTTATCCATTTCGGCCAGATTAAAATTTGACTCCAAAGTAATCACGGCAATTGATTTGAGTGTTGCAATGATTTTGTGAAAGGAGGTATGAAAAAATGATATTGATCAGTTTTAAAATTTAATAATTAAGTAAACAATAATTGTTTAGATCAGGAATTTGAACATTAAGTAGCCCCGTTAGGAATCGAACCTAAATCTCAAGCTCCGGAAACTCGCATACTATCCATTGTACTACGGGGCCAAAATGAAGAAGGCGCAAAGAAACTTATTTCTTCGATAAGCAGTTGTTTAGACCGAATCTAAAGTTGACTTTTGCCCCCCTGATTTCCAATGGCTGAAAACGACAAAATATTAGAAGAACTAACTGGATCTGATTACAAGTATGGTTTTGTTTCAGAGATTGAACAGGATATCATTCCAAAAGGATTGAATGAAGATGTGGTGCGTTTTATTTCCGAAAAGAAAAACGAACCGGAGTGGTTGCTCGAGTGGCGACTGAAAGCATATCGTCACTGGCTCACAATGGAAGAACCAATATGGGAAAATGTTTCGTATCCGAAAATTCAATATCAGGATTATCACTACTACGCTGCTCCAAAACAGAAACCGAAGTTGGCGAGTATGGATGAAGTGGATCCTGAAATCAGAAAAACATTTGATAAACTCGGAATCTCTCTTGAAGAACAAATGCGCCTGGCCGGTGTTGCTGTAGATGCGGTGTTGGATAGTGTAAGCGTAGTCACAACTTTTAAAGATAAGCTCAGGGAACTCGGAATTATTTTCTGTTCAATGAGTGAAGCGGTGAAAGAACACCCAGAGTTGGTGAAAAAATATCTGGGATCAGTTGTTCCATCTACCGATAATTTTTTTGCGTGCTTAAATTCTGCTGTGTTCAGTGATGGCTCGTTTGTTTATGTTCCGAAAGGAGTTCGTTGTCCGATGGAACTCTCCACTTATTTCAGAATCAATGCGGCGAACACAGGCCAGTTTGAGCGCACATTGATTGTTGCGGATGAAGGAGCGTATGTTTCTTATCTCGAAGGTTGCACAGCTCCGATGCGCGATGAAAATCAATTGCACGCTGCGGTGGTGGAATTAGTAGCGCATGACAATTCAGAAATAAAATACTCTACTGTTCAGAACTGGTATCCGGGAGATAAGGATGGCAAGGGAGGCATTTACAATTTCGTTACCAAGCGTGGAATTTGTTCGGGAGTAAATTCTAAAATCAGTTGGACACAAGTGGAAACCGGTTCATCCATCACCTGGAAATATCCAAGTGTGATTTTGAAAGGTGACAATTCAATTGGCGAATTTTATTCTGTTGCTGTCACTAACAACAAGCAACAAGCCGACACCGGAACCAAGATGATACACATCGGGCGCAACACGAAGAGTCGGATTGTAAGTAAGGGGATTTCTGCAGGTAGCAGCCAGAATTCTTATCGTGGATTAGTGCGCATCAATAAGAAAGCAATCAACGCACAAAACTTTTCTCAGTGCGATTCCCTGTTGATGACTGATCACTGCGGCGCTCACACCTTTCCCTACATTGAAGTGAATAACACCACGGCGAAAGTGGAACATGAAGCAACCACATCGAAAATAGGAGAAGACATTTTGTTCTACTGCAATCAACGAGGCATTGGAAATGAAGAAGCTGTGAACCTGATCGTGAATGGATATTGCAAGGAAGTTTTTAATCAGTTGCCAATGGAGTTTGCAGTCGAAGCACAAAAGTTGTTGGCGATTTCTCTTGAGGGTAGCGTTGGTTAGAGTTGTGAAAGTGTTAAAGTTTAGAAAGTATAAAAATTGATCATGATTTTATGATTGAGATAAAAAATTTAAAAGCATCTGTTGAAGGAAAAGAAATCCTAAAAGGCATAAACCTAAATGTCAATGCTGGAGAGGTTCATGCGATAATGGGTCCTAACGGAAGTGGGAAGAGTACACTCGCATCTGTATTGGCAGGAAGAGAAGATTATGAAATCACAGAAGGAGAAATTCTTTTCGAACGAAAAAATCTGCTCGACATGAAAATTGAAGAGCGCGCCCACGAAGGAATTTTTCTTGCGTTCCAATATCCGGTTGAAATTCCCGGTGTGAGCACTGTGAACTTTTTGAAAACTGCTGTAAACGAAACCCGAAAAGCAAAAGGACTTCCTGCCATTGAAGCAAAAGATTTTCTCGCCACCATGCGTGAGAAAATGAAACTGGTGGAGATGGATTCAAAACTCACATCTCGTTCTCTTAATGAAGGATTCAGCGGCGGAGAAAAAAAGCGCAATGAAGTTTTTCAGATGGCAATGCTTGAACCCAAACTCGCCATACTCGATGAAACCGACAGCGGACTCGACATTGATGCGCTTCGAATTGTAGCGCACGGAGTAAACACACTTCGTAATAAGAGCAATGCGTTCATTGTGATAACGCACTATCAAAGATTATTGGATTACATCGTTCCGGATTTTGTTCATGTGCTCAGCAACGGAAAAATTGTAAAGTCCGGAACTAAAGAACTTGCGCTCGAACTTGAAGAGAAGGGATATGATTGGGTGAAAGAAAACGCAGCCGTTTAATAATGAACAGAACATTATTTGATATTCCTTCATTGAATGAGAAAATTGAAAAACAATTTCTCTCACTTGATAAAAATTCAGGACGAGAAAACTCATGGAAAAATTTTTCTCAGCTTGGATTTCCTTCAGTAAAACACGAAGAATGGAGGTTCACTCCAATTGAAAGCTCATTGAAAAAAATTCAGAAAATAAATTCTGAAACAACTGTTGCACTTCCGGCAGAAACTGAAAAAATAATTTCTTCTTTCGAACCAATCGATGCACATAAAATTATTTTGGTGAATGGAATTCCCGTTTCAATCAGTAATGAAATTGAAAGTGAAATTTCTGTTTTGACTCTGAAGGATGCGAAAGAAAAATTCTCTGAAACTATTTCATCTTACTATGGAAAATATTTGAATAGTGAGAAGGAATCTTTCTCCGCGCTCAACTCTGCTCTTGCTGATAATGGAATATTCATTCGCTTCGAAAAAAATTACGAAGCACAAAAACCGATTCATATTATTTCGGTTCATGATAATCGCGAAGAAGGGATTTATTCTACTTCAAGAATTTTAATTGTGACGGAAGAAGG
>DMRR01000206.1:0-676 GCA_003455275.1 Bacteroidota bacterium
TAAAACTCGAAGACGGAATTGCTAAAGCTGATGAGGTCGCTTACGGAAGCAAGAATGATAAACGAATTATTGGTGTGGAGATTCATTCCGGAAAAAATCGGGTGGTAAGAAGAATGTTTGAAGCACTTGGGTACAAGGTTGAAAAACTAGATCGTGTAATGTTTGCCGGCCTTACGAAAAAAGATTTGCCAAGAGGTAAATGGCGGCATCTCGACTCGAGAGAAGTAAGCCTGCTTTATAAATAGTTCTTCATGAGAATAAAATTCTTCACAACCTTTTTTCCATTGGTTTTATTTTCTCAGTTCTTGTTTGCCCAACAATTATTTACAGTTTACAACACTTCCAACACTCCACTTCTTGTAAATCAGATTAATTGTATTGCACGGGAAGGAAATACGATTTGGGCAGGTACCGACTACGGAATCGTTTCATTCGACGGAAGCATGTGGAACTTTTTTCTTTTCGATAATCAATCTGCTTCTTTTCTGAATAACATTTTAGCGATTACGATTGATAGTTCAGGAAATAAATGGATTGGAACAAGTGGTGGCGGACTAGGAAAATTTGATGGTGTAAACTGGACTGTTTTTACAACAAATAATTCTCAATTGCCTTCAAATATTGTGAGTGCAATTGCTTTTGATTCGCAAAACAGGATGTGGATCGGAACCACAGC
>DMRR01000206.1:1005-11663 GCA_003455275.1 Bacteroidota bacterium
TCTTCAGCACTTATGTCAGATCACATTGAATGCATAGTTCGGGGTGCAAATGACACAATGTGGGTTGGGACACAGAACGGTGGAATCACCAGAGTTGTGGATACTGTACTTACGACCTATATAATTCAAAATGGCGGTGTACCGGATAACACTGTTCTTGATATAGCACTTGATACTGCGGGAAACCGTTGGTTAGGCTGCGCAGCTCACGGGCTTGCAGCCTTTCATTTTGATTCACCGCCGTTTTATGAATTCAACCCATCAAATGCTGACATCACAAGCTATACAGTCAACTCAATTGCTATTGATTCAGGAACAAAAATTTTATGTGCTACTGCAACCGGCGGGTTGTGTAAATATCTGGGAGGAGTGTATTGGCAAATTTTTTCTCCTCAAACAATCGGGCTTCCGGACTCAGCACTTAACGATGTGCTGATTGATAACTTTGGAAGTATCTGGCTGGCTTCAGAGAATACAGGAATCATCCGATTTGATGAACAAACATTGAGCACAGAAATAATTTCATCTGAAAAAAATTTTTTTGATGTGAAAGTTTTCCCGAATCCTGCGGATGAAAATATTTTTTTCTCTTACAAAAATTCAGTGTCAAACAAAATGGAGGTTCAGGTTTTTAATATTAATGGAGAATTATTGAAAGATGATTTTATCAACCCTCAATTACCGGATGGAAAAATCGAAATGAAAATTTCTGATTTAAACAAAGGAGCCTATCTGCTGAAAATTATTTCTGGAAAAAAAATTTCATCCGCTGTTTTTGTGAAAGCGTGAACTTGATTACAGGCAGTCTATTGCTATTTGATCAATTGCGGTTAAAGAATATTTTTTAAATTCCCTGAAATCAGATTTTGCTTTTTGATCATCCACATTATTCAAATCAATCTTCGCTGTATCATGAAGGAATTGCTCTGCTTTTTTTATTCCCATCATCATGATATTGGTTTTGATTTTGTGTGTAAGCGACTTGAATTGTTCCCAGTCTTTCTTATTCAGAGCGTCTTCAATTTGTTTAATACTTCCCGGTGTTTCTTTTACATATAATGCAAGAATGCTGTTGATGAACTCTTCTTCGTTGTCATAATACTGCCGTAGAAATGAAAGATCGTAATACTTCTCTTTCATATTTCCGCTTTGCTTTTCCATGGTCACCGCCTGCGGTTTGGGTGCTTCAATTTCTACAGACGGATTTAATTGTGCCATAATTTTTTCATAGAGCTCTTCGGGTTTAAATGGTTTGCTGAGGTAATCATCCATTCCGGCATCCATTGCCTGTTGAATTTGCTCTTTGAAAGCGTGAGCTGTCATTGATATGATTGGTATTTTTCTCAGATGCGCTTCATCCAGTTTGCGAATGATTCGTGTTGCTTCTAATCCATCCAGATCAGGCATTGAAATATCCATTAATACCAAATCAATATCTTCTTCCTTGAGTTTGTCAATTGCCTGGTATCCATTTTCTGCTTCTATTACCGAGTAACCTTTTTCTTCCAGAAGATGAACCACCAGTAGCCGGTTAATAAAATTGTCATCAACCAGCAGAATATTGATTCCATTTTTTTCAACTACGCGTTTCGCTGATTCCGATTTTTTTATTGAAGAAATTTTTTCATCCTTTCTGATCGCCACTTCTTCTTCTACTGCAAAAGGTAAGGTGAAATAAAACCTGCTGCCTTCTCCTCTCTTGCTCTTAACCCATAGCTCTCCACCTTGCAGTTCTACCAGTTGTTTAACAATTGGAAGCCCTAACCCCGTTCCTCCAAAGCGCCTGGTTGTATCAGCAGTTGCCTGGGAGTATGATTCAAAAATTTTTGCGAGGTCCTTTTCATGAATTCCAATTCCGGAATCTTCAACCATAAATTGAAGAACCACTCTGTTTTTTTCGTTGCTCTGCAGTTCAGCACTAAAGAATACTTTTCCATTCTCAGTAAACTTCAAGGCATTGGAAAGAAGGTTAAGCAAAATTTGGTTGAAACGAACGGGATCACCTAATAAATGTTCCGGAATTTTTTTGTCAACTTGATAATCGAATGAAAGATTTTTTTCTGCCGCCTTTGATTTTGTCGACATAAAAATTGTATTCATGATTTCGCGTATGCTTAATGAAATATTTTCGAACTGAAGTTTACCGCTGCGAATTTTTGAAAGGTCAAGAATGTCATTGATAATAACAAGTAGATTGTCTGCACTATGTTTTATCAGTCGCAGATATTCTTCCTGTTCTTTATTGTGTTCTTGTTTCAGCAGAATATCGGTAAGACCGATGATACCATTCATAGGAGTACGAATCTCATGACTCATATGCGCCAGAAACTGTTCTTCCGCTTTCTGTGCTTCTTCAGCAGATCTTTTTGATTTCAGGATTTCTTCTTCGTCCTTTTTCCGCTGTGTTATATCACGCATTACTACCACCCGAATATTTTTTCCGCGGTATTCGTGCGACTTGGATTGGATCAACACGAAAATCTCTTTTCCGCTGCGAAGTTGAACTTTTACCTCTATCCTTTTTGCTTCATTTGAATTGGCAATACTCAGAAGCGGCTCTTTCAAACTCTGTAATGGAATTTCAGAAATATCTTTATTCAGAATTTCTTCTGAAATAAATTCAGTGATTTGAAGGAAGGCAGAATTGACATCAATAATTTTCTTCTCATCAATCAACGCAATTCCTTCCAGTGTTAAGGTGAAGAAATAATTGAGACGCTCTTCATTCTCCTTTAATTTTTGTTCTGCATTTTTTCTGAGTGTAATATCCCGGATAGCAATCACTTTCACTTTTTTCCCTCTGTAAAAATGACTGCGGCCAGTAATTTCAACTGACAGGCTTTCACCGGCTTTGTTCAACAGCATGGTTTCTTGCTGCATGGCAATATCGCGGCGGAGAATCTCCTGAATTTCGTCTTTTCGGTTTTCAGGGGCAAAGGATGAAACACTTTTCCCCAAAATATTTTCCTCATCAAATCCAATCATTCCGGCGAAAGCCTGATTCAGGTCTATGATGATTCCATTCTCATGAACAATAATTCCCTCAGTAGTGCTGTTCATCAGGAACTGAAGCCGCTGCTCACTTTCCAATAATTGCTTTTGAAAAATGAATCGTTCGGTTACATCAATTCCATAAATGTTGATGTATTCATTATTGATGAGTGAAGTGAGTGTGAGGTTAAAATATTTTCCGTCAACTTCGATATCAATTTTTCCCGGCGTGCTTGCATTCAACTGCTTATTTACGATCAGCTGCCATTCGGTATTAAGTTTTCCTGAAGAACTGATGTGAGAAACAATTGAGTTTGCCGGCGAGTTGTAATAAATAATTTTTCCTTCCTCCGAAATACGAATGATCGGTGCTGGATTTTCTTCAGGAAATTTTGCAAGCCAACGCATTTCCTCTTCATCTTTTTTTCGATGGGTGATGTCAGTAAGAGTTCCAACGCTTCCTACAATTTCCCCTGTCTTGCTCCGATAAGGGGCTGCACTGATGAGTGCCCAAAATTTAGTTCCGTTTTTGCGAACTACTTCCACTTCATACTGCTCAGATTTTCCATCGAAGCGATTATTAATTCCTCTTTCAACAGTTTTCCAGTATTCCTCAGCAATGATCAATTGGTAAAGCGGCATAGAGCCGAGTTCATTCAAAGTATAACCCGTCAGTTTGCTTAGAAGAGAATTGCAATAAACGAGGTAATGGTTTTTATCAGTTATTAAAATTGCTTCTGATAAACTTTCAAATAGCGAGTGATAGAGTTCTTCTTTGTCTTCTAACTCGCGCCGCTCAGCAGCTTGCTTTGAAATATTTCTGGCACTTACAACAATTCCTTTAATGTCTTCATGCTCCAAAAGGTTGATGGCTACTGATTCGAGCGTGATGCTTTTTCCTTTTTTATCAATAAATCTGAATTCAAAATATTCATCCGCGCTTTTTTTCGATCCGGATAAATACAATAGCATCTGCTGCAGGTGATTCGGTAATTCGTCCTTGCTGAAAAATTCAAATGACGAGCGGCCGATAATTTCTTTCGCTGTGAATCCGGTAATTTTTTCGAAAGTGGAATTGACAAACTTGATTGTTCCTCTTTCATCAATGACCCAAACAATATCAGGTATCAGATGAATGAGCGAAGTATTTTCCTTTAATAGCGCCTCTGGTTTAATGTTCTGCTTTTCATTTTGTGAAATCTCCGTAGCAAGGCACAGGCAATTCATTTCGCCTGCAGAAGCAGCAACCGGAGTAAAGGTGATGTGATATTTTTTTTCTTCTCCGGAAATCAGAAATGAAAATATTTGTTCCTGCCTCCGTCCATTAAGAGCTCTTTGAATCGTATTTAAGAATTCTGAAAACTGATTACCGAAAAGCAGATGTAAGTTCGGGATGATCTTGTTTAATGATTTGCCAACCAGTGCTGACAAAAACTGGCTGAACGCATTATTACAGAAAACAACTTCATACTTTTTGTTTACCTGAAATACCCATTCACTAATTGCATCAAACGCTATGTGTAGACCCGAACCTGCAATCAGAATATTTTCTTCGATCAATAGATTTTTGGAGAGCACAGCAGTCTGCTTTGTCCACTCGGTGAGTTGTGCAGCAAATTCATCTTCCTTTCTGAAAGGTTGGTTAGATGCAATCGCCATCACACCAAGACATTCACTTCCATGAATGACCGGAAGAATCAATTTCCATCTTGGTAGATGCGCAAGCGTTCTGTCAACCGCAAAAGGATCAGAAACCAAATCACTGTGAGGAAAAACATATTTGGTTCCGGTTCTGAAAACCTGCAATGCTATTGGAAGCATCAAACCTTCCTTTGAATACAATGATTCATCTCCGCAATAAAAAAACAACTCCGGCTTTTCTTTGGGATTAGTTCGGTAGAATTCAAAAACATCGAAGGAGGAGGTTTCTGAAATATTTTTTACTACCCTCTCGAGCCACGAAGAGAAATCGCGGCCAGCTGGAGAAATATCCGTACAAATCTTAAAATTGAGTTCCCTGTGCATGATGACAAAACCGTTTCCAAAAACCGAAAAAAACCAAGGGGATTTTTCAGCGGACAAAACTAATTGGTTTACGCCTTGAAACCGAAAAGGTTTTCGATGAAAATACTCTGAGAACCAATGAAATTTAATAGAAACTTCTGTGCTCTCGCGCTGCTAAAAGAAAATAAAAATTTAATTCTGGTTTATGCTTCGGCTAAAGCATTTGCGCCGCTTACAATTTCATTCAGCTCAGTAGTGATAGCTGCCTGACGCGCCCGGTTGTAAGTGATCTTCAACTCCTTCATGATCTCATTTGCATTGTCGCTTGCTTTATCCATGGCGGTCATGCGGGCGCCATGCTCGGAAGCATTGCTGTCCAAAAGAACTTTGAAGAACTGTGTATTCAATATTTTAGGAATAAGATATGCAACCAACTCGTCTTTATCCGGTTCGAAAATGAAATCTTTCTTGGATGATTTGCCCCCTTCTGATTTTGCTTTTTCTACAGGAAGAAAATTTTCATTTGCAAAAATCTGTGTCGCAGCATTTTTGAACTGGCTGTAAATAATTTCAACACGGTCATAAGTTCCGTCAGAATATTTTTCCATTATATAATGGCTTGCCTTCGAAGCTTCCTCAAAATTCAAGCTAGAAAACAACTGCCAGAAATCATTCACCATTTTGTAATTCAACCTGCGAAAAGCTTCCATTGCTTTCTTACCAACTGGAAGAATAGTCACGCTTGCGGAAGAATATTTTTCAGTAACAGTTCTCTTTGCGAGCTTAATAATATTGGAATTGAATCCACCGCACAAACCTCTGTCGCTGGTAACTACAACGAGCAAAACATTTTTTACATCACGCTCTTTTGCCAATTCAATACTCACATCACCACCAGAAACAATATTCGAAGCTATCTCCCTCAACTTGTTAGCATAAGGACGCATCTGAACAATTCTTTCCTGAGCACGACGAAGTTTGGCAGCACTCACCATCTTCATGGCCTTGGTGATTTGCTGTGTATTTGCAACAGATTTTATTCTGTTCCTTACTTCTTTGAGGTTTGCTGCCATTGGTTATTTGAAATACTTGGTCTCTACTTCTTTAGCAACAGTTTTTAATACATTGGTTTCATTATCGCTGATTGCTCCTGACTTCAAAGCATCCAAAACATTTTTATGTTTTGCATCAAGCACATTCAGAAAATCATTTTCAAAATCTTTCACACGATCAACAGGAATGTTAGAAAGCAAACCATTTGTTCCGAGGTAAATGATTGCAATTTGTTTTTCAACTGTGAGCGGAGAAAATTGCTTTTGTTTCAGTACTTCCACATTGCGCGCACCTTTATCCAATACTGCTTTTGTAGCAGCATCCAAATCAGAACCGAACTTAGAGAATGCCTCCAGCTCACGATACTGTGCCTGATCAAGTTTCAAGGTTCCAGCAACTTTTTTCATTGACTTAATCTGTGCATTACCACCCACACGCGATACAGAAATTCCCACATTGATCGCTGGACGAACTCCTGAGTTGAAGAGGTTTGATTCAAGGAATATCTGACCATCAGTAATAGAAATCACATTGGTTGGTATGTAAGCACTCACATCACCCGCCTGAGTTTCAATAATCGGAAGAGCAGTAAGAGAACCGCCACCCTTCACGAGCGAACGAATGCTCTCTGGAATGTCATTCATCTTTTGAGCAATGCTGTCGTTTGAATTGACTTTCGCTGCACGCTCAAGCAACCGAGAGTGTAGGTAGAACACATCACCCGGGTAAGCTTCGCGGCCTGGAGGACGACGAAGAAGAAGTGATACTTCACGGTAAGCAACTGCCTGCTTCGACAAATCATCATAGATAATCAAGGCCGGTCTTCCGGTATCGCGGAAATATTCTCCAATAGAAACTCCGGCAAACGGAGCATAGAACTGAAGTGGTGCAGGATCAGAAGCAGATGCAGCAACAATAGTTGTATATGCCATCGCTCCATTTTCTTCAAGTGTTCTCGCAACAGTTGCTACGGTAGAATTCTTTTGGCCACAAGCAACATAAATACAATAAACAGGCTGGCCTTTTTCGTAAAACTCTTTTTGATTAATAATTGTGTCGAGTGCAATAGCGGTCTTTCCTGTTTGGCGATCGCCGATGATTAATTCACGCTGGCCGCGGCCAATCGGAATCATTGCATCAATAGATTTTATACCGGTTTGCAGTGGTTCCTTTACAGGCTCCCGATAAATAACCCCTGGAGCTTTTCTTTCGAGAGGCATTTCATACAACTGCCCCTTGATAGGACCTTTTCCGTCAATTGGCTGACCGAGCGTGTTCACTACACGACCAACCATTCCTTCACCAACATTGATAGAAGCAATTTTTCCTGTCCGGCGAACAGTGTCTCCTTCCTTGATCTTATCACTTGCACCCATCAATACGGCACCAACATTATCTTCTTCAAGATTTAAAACGATTGCTTTAATGCCATCTTCAAATTCAATGAGCTCACCTGCGCGGGCTTTTGTTAATCCGTATATGCGTGCGATTCCATCACCAACCTGCAATACAGTTCCAACTTCTTCAAGCTCAGCGGCTGATTTGAAATTAGAAAGTTGCTGACGCAGTATCGCGGAAATTTCGTCTGGTCTTACTTCTGCCATTTTATTTTTTTTAGCTTTTAGAAATTAGCTTTTAGCTATTAGTATTTTTTAATGTATGAGTTATCTAAGAAATTATTGTCAAGCATTTCAAGAGCACGGACTATGCTTGCATCGTAAAGTTTATCTCCATATTGCAACACATAACCACCAATGATGCTCTCATCCACCTTTGTTTGAAATTCAACATTCGAAATTGATGAGTCGCTTTTCAAAAGATTCTTGATCTGGCTGAGTTGAGCTTCATCCAACTGAACGGCTGATGTCACCTTAACCACAGTAATGTTTTTGTGTTGGTTGTATTGCGAGATAAATTCCGTTGCAAATTCAGGAAGAAATTCTTCGCGATGCTTAGCTACCACCAGTTTTAAAAACTCCTTAGTGATGTTATTAAATTTAGGGTAGAAAACCTGCTCAATCACTTTTTGCTTTTTATCTGCATTAATGACAGGATTCTTGAGAAGTAAATTCAACTCCCGCACACTCTTAAGCACATCGTTGAAATAGTGCACATCATTAAACACTTCGCTCAATTGATTTTTTTCAATCGCAAGATCGAGAAGTGATTTAGCATAACGCGCAGATAAACGATACGATGACATTCGCTCAGTTCAGTTTTGATTGTTCGATTAATGTGTTGATGTATTTTTTCTGATCATCTTTTCCGCTTAACTCACGGCGAAGAATTTTTTCTGATACTTCGAGAACCAATTCGCCGGCAGCATTTTTTACATCAATGATTGCAGCCATTTTCTGATTTTCGATTTCTCGCTTTGCCTCATCAATCATTCGTGCGCCTTCGGCTTTTGCTTTATCGCGAGCCTCATTAATAATCGCATCCTTCATGTCTTTGGCTTCTTTCAGAATTGCACTGCGTTCCTGGCGGGCTTCATTCAGCAATGCTTCATGCTGGCTTTTCATTGTTGCCATTTCCTGCTTAGTGCGTTCTGCAGTTTGTAATGAATCAGAAATGGTTTTCTCACGGTCATCCAATGCTTTGAGGATTGGTTTCCATGCCATTTTTCTCAAAAGAAAAAAAACAGTTAAGAAAATAACTGCTGTCCAGAAGATGAGCCCGAGTTCAGGTTTGAGTAATTCCATTTTTAATAGAGATTAGAAATTAGAAATCAGAATCCATACAAAATTTTCTGAATGAATTCGTTTTTACAACTGACTTCTTTGAAGAAAGAAGGTCAATCAGGTTTTCTCTCTTAGAGGAACAAAACAAGAATGCAAACCACAACAGCAAAAAGAGCAACTCCTTCTACAAGCGCGGCCATGATAATCATGTTTGCGCGGATGTCACCAATTGCTTCCGGCTGACGCGCAATAGCCTGTACGGCTCCTGCTCCCACCAAACCTACGCCAATACCTGCGCCGATTGCTGCGAGTCCGGCACCAATTCCAGCACCTGCCTTTGCCATTTCACCTGCAGCGAGAAAAAGAATTTGTAATAATGTCATTGTTAAAATTTATTTGAGTTTTAGAAATTAGTTATTAATGATGATGGGGTTTTGCAGTTGCATCGCCAATAAACAATGCAGTTAATATGGTAAAAATGTAAGCCTGCAATGCTGTTACAAGTAATTCGAGGAAGTATATGAAAATTGAAAATGCAATAGAGAAAAGAGAAACACCTGCTCCAGCAATCACACTCTTCTCTGCAAAAATGAAAATCATGGAGAGGAAGCTAAGTACAATCAAATGCCCGGCAAGCATATTGGCAAAAAGCCGGATCATCAATGCCGCAGGTTTAATAATAATGCCACTAATGAATTCAATTGGAATAAGAATAGGCCAAACACCAACCGGAATTCCAGTTGGAACAAACATATGTTTCCAGAAATATTTTGTTGAACCCACCATCATTAAAATGAAAGTGAATAGAGCCAGGGTTGCAGTGAAGGCAATATTGCCTGTTACATTAGCTGAACCCGGAATCAAACCAAACAGGTTATTCAACCATATGAAGAAGAAAACTGTTAACAGGTAAGGAAGATATTTGTTTGCTCTGTCGCCAAGCATCGGTTTTGCCACTTCATCACGAATAAAGATCACCACAATCTCAATGAAACTTTGAAATCCGCGAGGTGCAACTACAGAAGGAGTTCGATATCTTTTTGCAACAAGCAGCATAAGCCATACTAAAAGCGAAACTGCAATTAAGAGTTGTAAAACATTTTTTGTAATGCTGAAGTCATAAAATAAACTACCATCAATGCTTTCAATGTGGTGTTCTTTGCTCAGGCGATATCCTTCATATTCTTCTCCTTCCCAAATTTTATTGAAACAAAAAAAGCTGAATCCATGTGTAGTGTTATAAAGAATTACAGGAAGGGGAACACTTGCTTCCCAATAGGAACCATCGGATTTTTTTACAGAGAAGAAATGCCATTCATGCGAATCAGTTATATGATTCATAATGGTTTCACCTGCATTGAATTTTTTATCTTCTGATTCTACATTTTCGTGAGAAGAAGAATCGGATAAAACAGCAGTTTCGGTTTGCTCACCGGGAGTTTCTGATGAGGCAAACGAAAAAAAAGATGCGCGACAAAGAATTGATAGAATAAAGAGGAATTTGACAGCGAATCGCAACATTCTCAGAGAGATTTTTTCGTTTTGAGCGCGCAAATATATTCAGGTGGGTAAAAGAAAAAAGTTGATGAAGATTTATTTTTCAAAGGGCATTTTTCCTGAAGATATCCGACAGAATTTAAAAAACTTCTATTCCTATAAATCGCTTTTATTTAACTAAGGCCGTATGTTATTTACTATCCGCATGTGCGCATATATTCCTGCATTCCAGCCAATCATTGGAGGAGTTTTATATTCTTCCTTCACATTTACATTTCCTTCAACGGCATTATACTTTTCCCAAAGTGTTCCGGTTGATTTGAAAACATCGTGAACAATGTTTACATACTTAGAGCGAATGCGCGCTGCATCTTCTTCATAATTATATTTTGAGAGTGCTTCTGATACAATCAATGAATGCGGTGGCCAGGT
>DMRR01000216.1 GCA_003455275.1 Bacteroidota bacterium
TGTTGTTCGGCTGGTGTTACATTTGGATCAGAAAATTCTTCTTGAACATTCTGCTTTTCAGAAGAAGCAAAGTTAGTAATAGTTTTTCCGATCCATGTAATTATCACACAGCTTATTATCCATCCTTTTCCTAAATCCATTCCCGCGAAGGTTGCGGAAAATGTTGTTCCGAGCAGAAGGATGCTGTCACCAATCTTTCTCCAGATTGCCGGAGTGGGTGAGCGATAAAGATTTTGTATTTTTTTCAATGCCAATGATTTTTAAAGAAGTCGCCTACCTGGCTTATGAGTAAAGAGAATGCACCAGAAAGAAGCGCCACAAGCGTTCCAATCCACTTTGCTTTTTTTACAAGTTCTTCATGATTGTCCACCATTTCTACTAATCCCTTTCTTCCGTAATCCTTATTCCCCTTTAGTATAAGAAGAATTTCATCTACCTTATCCTCAGTAGATGTGATTTTTCGATCCATTAAATTAAGCCGGAAGTTAATGTTTCCAAACTGCTCCTTATCGGCTTTGGTGTGCTTGTCGAGTTCGTCAATTATCCGTTGTGATTCCTCCATATCCACCTTAAGTTATTGAATTAAAAAATGTAAGCATTTCATTAAATGTCAGTTGCAATAATTCAGCATAGTGCGCACTTGTTTTGTTTCCCATTCCGTGCTTGCCATCAAATGGATATTCTACGCTGCGAACACCAATTGTTTTGCAATATTCATTGATGGCTTTTCCACCGCAACAGCTTACTCCAAAACTATTTCCACAATCAGTAGGCACAGTGGTATCGCTCTTTCCGTAAATACTAATTATGGGTGATTCTGTTTGTTCAATGTAGCTGAGCTTTAACACGGCGCCCCACAGGTTTGCAACTCCGGCAACCGAGTTGCTCCATCCTTCATTACTGTGATTAAGATTTGATTGTAAAAAATCCTGTGCGTCCATATAAGCCGCCCCGCATGCGCATAAGCCACCAGCACTTGTCCCTGCAACAAAAATTCTTTGGTCATCAATCTTATATTTTATCGATTGTGAACGAATCCACCGAACGGCAGCAAGCGTATCTTGAACGCCTTGTTGTACAGCATTTGCGCTTGGAAATGACAGGCGATAATCAATGCTCATAACCACATATCCGTTTTGGGCGAACATTGTAGCATAAGATTTTATGGGCTCTTCACGCCGACTGCCCCTAAAGAATCCTCCGCCATGCACAAGCACAAGGCACGGCCGATTTTCAGTTCCATTCGGCAAATACAAGTCTGTCTTAAGCGTAAGTCCGCTTACGAATGTTGAATAGATAATACCTCCTTTCAAAGTGTAATCCATTAGTTAAAAATTTTTGAAAGAATATCCCATTTCCATTGAGCAATCAAAATCACCAAGATAAATGTGGCTAAAATTTTAAGGTCTCCATCTATAGGATTCAAATACCATTCAAAGAATCGTTGAATCCAATTTCTCATTTGTTAATTATAACAAGTGGTTTTATCTTACTCCAATCGCCGCCATATGCCTTGCAAGAAATTTGCATTCCCTTTAAAGCCATTTGACAGGTATTTTAGTCGTGACCAGAATGTATAACATTTTTAAATCCTTTCTTTTTGTTTTTCCAAACAAAAACATCAAATTGGAAAGTTATTATCTGATGCTTTTTTAATTTCGTAATGATATCTTCCTGCCATAACTAATTTCTTAAAGATTTAGCCATCATGGTTGAAATATCGTTGTTGAGCTTTTCTTTCTCAATACCATTCGAAATTCCGAACATCGAAATGAGTGTTGCAATTACTCCAGTTAATTCTTTTCCATCAGAAAAAAGTTTCAGAAAATCTATATTGAAAAACGGACCCGCGGCAGTAGCAAGCAGGATAAGCAATCCAAGCATCCGGGTTGAGGTAATTGAAAAATTACCAGCAGCAATACTGCCCCACATTGCCATCACAAGTGATATACCCTGTTGCGCGAGAGTGTTCCATTCATTAGCCGGGTGTCCTGTAATTTTTTCAAGCACCAATGCAAATTGCGGTAGCAATGCTAAAAAGCTCTGCCAGTTGAAATTGATTCCGAGAAATTTAAAGTTGTTCATAATGATGTTTTATGTTTTATTGAGTAATTAATTCATCTACTTGTTTAGCTATCTTCTTATTAGTTTGTCCCTCTGGAATAACTAACCCCTCAAATGCTTTTCGCTCAAACCATGTTAAATCTTCCGGATAATTTTCTGCAATACACGGTTCTATTTCGAAAACTTTTTTATACATTTTTTTATCCCATTCCTGCTGAACATTTTCCTTTAGTTCATCACATTTAATTGCTCCTTTTTCACTGAATAAAAAAGAGTTGTTTTTTTGATCCTTTATCAAAAAACCGTTCTTATCTTTTTCGCAACATTTTATTTCAATGTGTCTGCATTTTTTTTGAAGAATCTTATTTTCGACATCAAAAATTGGTTGCAGTTGCTCAACAATAGCGAAAATACAATTACCAAGTTCACTGTCTTCAGGGTGGTCACTAAGCCATTGTCCTGATATCCTGTTAAAAAATTCAATTTTTTTATACTCAAAATTTTGCATGTTATTTTTTTTAAACTGTTATTTTTCTTGCTGTTCCG
>DMRR01000258.1:0-4607 GCA_003455275.1 Bacteroidota bacterium
AAAAAAATAGAAACCGGATGGGGAAGAATTTTTTCTACTGAAAAAATAGTTGATATCAAACTCGGCAATCATCTTCCTGATTCTGATTTGCGAATGACGCTTGACTACAAGGAAGACGAAGAATTTTTTTCGGCTGTGATTTCTCAATATGGAGAAAAAATAATTTCGGTGAGTGATGATGAGCTCATTGAATTTATTTTGAGCAACAAGCTGAATGAAATCAATGCTTCGCTGCAAAAAATTTACTGGAGCAATTTCGATTCTCAACTGAAAAAAGAAAACGAACAATGAAGGACAAATACAGCCAACGCCTGCACTCCGTAATTCCAGGTGGTGCACACACCTACTCCCGTGGCGACGATCAATATCCGGACAATGCTCCTTCTATTTTGTCTCGCGGTGAAGGGGCATATGTATGGGATGCGGACGGAAATAAATTTCTCGATTATGGAATGGGCTTGCGTTCGGTAAACATTGGTTACGGTTACAAGCCGATTGCTGATGCCGCATATCAGGAAATATTGAAAGGAAATAATCTCACGCGCGCTTCAGAAACCGAATTGTTTGCAGCGGAAAAACTTTGTTCATTGATATCTTCTGCAGAAATGGTGAAGTTTGCAAAGCACGGCTCCACTGTTACCACCGCCGCCGTAAAACTTGCGCGCGCTTACACAGGAAAGAAACTGATTGCCGTTTGTGCTGAGCAACCATTCTTCTCTTTCGACGATTGGTTTATTGGAAGCACAGTGATGAACAAAGGAGTGCCGGAAGAAATTTCTTCACTTACTGTGAAGTTCAATTTCAATCAGATTCAAACACTGCAAAAACTTTTTGACGAACACCCAGGAGAAATCGCCTGCGTGATCATGGAGCCATGCACAACTGTTGCACCATGCGCAAGCGCAACACAACCAGGAGAAAATTTTTTGCATGAAGTGCAACGGCTCTGTCACAAACACGGCGCTGTTTTTATTCTCGATGAAATGATCTCCGGCTTTCGCTGGCACCTGAATGGCGCGCAGAAATATTTTAACATCACTCCTGACATTTCCACTTTCGGAAAAGCAATGGCAAATGGATTTGCAGTAGCAGCACTTACAGGGAAAAAAGAAATCATGATCATTGGCGGAATATTGGAAGAAGGAGCAGAAAGAGTTTTCCTCACTTCCACTACTCACGGCGCTGAAATGGGCACGCTCGGCGCGTTCTTGAAAACGATGGAGATTTTAGAAAACGAAAATGTGATTGAACACTTCTGGAGCTATGGAAAAAAACTGATGGATGGTTTCAACTCCATTGCCACGCAACTCGGAATTGAAAATCATTTTTACTTCGAAGGATTTCCCTGCTCTCCATCTTACACTGCAAAGGATAAAAACGGAAACGCTTCACTCGCCTTCCGCACACTCTTTTCCCGCGAAATGATTAAGCGGAAAATTCTGATGCCGTGGGTGGCGCTTTGTTTTATGCATAAAGATTCTGAACTCCAAATGACATTGGAGAAAGGAAGAGAAGCACTTGAAGTTTACAAGCGCGCTTTGGAAGAGGGTCCGGAAAAATATCTGGAGGGCAGCAACATTATCAAACCGGTTTTCAGGAAATACAATTAAAGCACCCAACAATTTTATTTTTGTCCGAAGCATGAAAAAAGTTTTAGTCACCGGTGCAGATGGTTTTATTGGCAGTCACCTTGTAGAACATTTGTTGGCTGAAGGTTACAGCGTTCGTGCATTTGTGCTTTACAATTCGTTCAACTCTTATGGCTGGCTCGATTCATTATCGAAAGAAATGCTGAAGCAAATTGAAATTTTTTCTGGCGATGTGCGCGACCCGAATGGAGTGAAGGAAGCTATGAAAGGAATGGATATGGTGTTTCATCTCGCAGCACTCATTGCAATTCCGTTCAGTTATCACTCGCCTGATTCGTATGTGGACACCAACATAAAAGGAACGCTGAATGTGTTGCAGGCGGCGCGGCAACTAAACACACAGCGCATTTTGGTTACAAGCACTTCAGAAGTTTATGGCACCGCTCAGTATGTTCCCATTGACGAGAAGCATCCGTATCAAGGTCAGTCGCCATATAGTGCAACTAAGATTGGTGCCGACAGAATTGCTGAATCTTTTTTCCGCTCCTTCAATTTACCGATCACCATTGTTCGTCCTTTCAATACTTATGGTCCGCGGCAGTCTGCGCGGGCAGTGATTCCTACCATCATCACTCAATTGCTGAACAAACAAAAAGTTTTGAATCTTGGTGACACAACTCCTACACGCGATTTCTCTTTTGTGAAAGACACCGTGCGCGGTTTCAGTGCGATTGCAAAATCAGAAAACACAATTGGAGAAGAAATAAATATTTCAACTCAAACAGAAATTTCCATTGGCGACTTGGCGAAAAAGCTGATTGATAAAATTTTTCCGGAAGCAACTATTCAAAAAGAAGAAGCGCGAACTCGCCCCGAAAAAAGTGAAGTGTTCCGCTTGCTCGGCTCGAATGAAAAAATGAAACGGCTCACAGGTTGGTCGCCACAAATTTCTTTGGATGAAGGTTTGGACAAATGCATCGAATGGTTTTCGAAGAAAGAAAATCTACAACTCTACAAGCACGAAATTTTCAATCTCTGATTTATGATTCCTCTTTCGGTTCCTAATCTCGGTGGCAATGAGTGGAAGTATATCAAGGATTGCCTTGACACGAATTGGGTTTCATCCGTTGGTTCTTATGTAGATCGTTTTGAAAAATCGCTTGCAGAATTTACCGGAGCGAAACACGCCGTGGCAACTGTGAACGGAACGGCAGCGCTTCACATTTCACTCTTACTTGCGGGAGTGGGACAAGGAGATTTAGTGATTGCGCCGAACATCACTTTCATTGCTTCTATCAACAGCATCACTTACTGCGGAGCGAATCCTGTGCTGATTGATATTGATGAACGCACCTGGCAAATGGATTTGAATTTGCTCGAAGAGTTTCTGAAAAAAGAAACGAGTATTCGTAGTAAAAAATGTTTTCATGAAAAATCAGGAAGAAGAATCAGTGCCATCATGCCGGTGCATGTGCTGGGAAATATGTGCGACATGAGTCGACTGATGACACTCGCGAAAAAATATTTTCTTGCAATTGTTGAAGATGCAACTGAAGCGCTCGGCTCTTCTTACAAGCAAAAACACGCAGGCACATTCGGATTGTTTGGCTCGCTGAGTTTTAATGGAAATAAAATTCTGACCACAGGTGGTGGCGGAATGATTCTCACCAACAATTCTTCACTCGCGAAAAAAGCAAAGCACTTAACTACTCAAGCAAAAGCAGATGCATTCGAATATTATCACGATGAATCAGGATTCAATTATCGTTTGGTGAATGTGCTGGCGGCAATGGGTTGCGCGCAAATGGAACAGCTTCCTGATTTCCTGAAGAAGAAATATGAAATCAAAAATCTTTATTCAAAAAACTTTTCTTCCATCAAAGAAATTTCAGAACAGCAGGTAGAAAAAAATGTGACGGCTAACAATTGGCTCTATACAATTCATGTTCCCGACAAGAAAAAATTTCTGGACTACTTGAATCAAAACGGATTTCAGTCGCGCCCGTTCTGGGTTCCAATGAATCAGTTGCCCATGTTTAAAAAGGAAATTTATTATCAGCAGGAAAATATTTCTGCTAAGATTTACAATCACTGCGCGAGCATTCCGTGCAGCACCAATCTGAAAAAAAGCGGGCAATTACAAGTGATAAATGCGGTGAAGAAATTTTTCTCCTGAAACAGATTTCACACAACTATCATTCGGGAAATCCGTAAAGCAGTTTCTCTAATGTCATTGCACGGAAAAATAATTTTCAGAACAGATGGCAACATCAATATCGGTATTGGGCGAATAATCCGATGCGCAGCGCTTGCTGAAATGCTACGCGAAAATTTTGAATGCGTGCTCGCCATTCGCCAGCCTGATCCTGCAGTTCTGCAATTCACCAGTAATGCTTTTCACCAAATCATTTCTCTTTCTTCATCAGATGAACTTGATGCGGATGAATTAATCCCTCACCTTGCAGAAGGAGACATTGTTGTTCTGGATGGTTATCGTTTTCAGTTTGCATATCAGCAGAAACTGATTTCAAAAAATGTTGTGGTAAGCATTGATGATTTACACCACGGAGAATTTTGTTCTTCTGTTATCATCAATCCTTCAGAAGGAGTTCTTCCTTCGGATTATCGCGGTACAGGTGAAACAAGGTTTTACCTCGGCTCCAGGTATGCATTGCTGAGAAAAGAATTTATTCAGTGTGCAATTGAAAACAGGATATTGCCCTCAGAAAGAAAGGCCATCATAAGCATGGGTGCAGGGGATGTTCATCAGCTTACAAAAAAAGTTTTGAGTTCACTTGTGAAAAGCGAAATGGTTGATGAAATAGAAATCATCGTTAGTAATTTTTATCCGGATATTAATTCTCTGCAAGAATTTATTCGTGCAGAAAAGAGAGTAAAAATTTTATTGTGCAAAAACCTGGGTACTCAAGAAATATGCGAAGTGATGAAGTCTGCAAGAACAATGATTTGCCCGTCAAATAATACACTACTCGAAGCAGCTTCCATTGGAATGCAAAT
>DMRR01000258.1:5000-23143 GCA_003455275.1 Bacteroidota bacterium
TTTTTTAGATGCATCAGAAGAAGAACTTATTTCTAAATTTCAATTCCTTCTTTCTGATTCTGCTAAAGCCGAAGAACAAGTTGCCATACAAAAGCAAGTGATTGACGGGAAATCTCCCGGGCGTATCCGCGAAATTTTTAGCCTGCTTTGAAAATAAACTCAGTTGTGGACCCACAGGGACTTGAACCCCGGACCAACGGATTATGAGTCCGCTGCTCTAACCAGCTGAGCTATGGGTCCTTGCTTTTTTCAAGCGGCGCCAAAAATAATCGGAATTACCTGCGGCACAATTCAGAATTCGTGCTTCCAGATTTCAGAACAGAAAAATTTTTTCTGTTGAATCATTTTCATTTACAGTGAGTGTCGCATAAAAACTTCCTTTAATTTTCCATCCGAAAAAAATAATTGTATGAAACCGAAGGTTCACGAATACCAATCAAAACAAAATAAAATGAATATTAAAAAAATAGTTGTTGTTGCTCTTCTTTCATTCATTTCACTCAGCTCTTTTGCTCAAACTGAAACAACCGGCAGCAGTGATGGTGCATCAAAAGGATTTCGATTTGGATTACAGTTCAGCCCCCAGCTTGACTGGCTGAAAGCGCAGGATAATCACACTACATCATCAGGAGTAAAGTTTGGGTTCAACTATGGATTAATGGCTGATTTTTCTCTGGCTTCAAATTATGCAATTGCCACTGGCTTAACCATAAGCCAAAACAGCGCTGATATTTTATATAACGACTCTATTAATATGTTTAACAGTTTGGAAAACGATACCTTCCCTCAACTAACAAAAACTTCTTACAAACTTCAATATATCGAAATCCCATTTCTGTTAAAGTTGAAGACGAATGAAATCGGATACATAACTTACTTCGGACAATTTGGTATTAATGCTGGACTCAATACAAAAACCCGTGGCACAATTGACGACCCATCAAATAAAAATGATATAAAAAATGAAAATCTCGGTGCGGACATTTCACCCTTTAATATGTCGCTCAACATTGGGGCGGGAATTGAATATTCACTATCCAAGAGCACTGCATTTGTAACATCATTGAGTTTTCATAATGGGTTTCTGGATATTTCCGACAGCCCGAAGGGATTCAAGACAAAATCTATTTTGAATCAGGTAGAACTTCGCCTCGGAATTCTGTTCTGAGCAAACACCATCATCGCAATTACTTTTGTGCTCCGGAAAAAATCTTCGGAGCACTTTTGTTTATGCGCATTGCACTTGCACAACAGAATTATTTAATCGGCGACTTTGAAGGCAATCGTTCAAAAATTATTTCTGCAATCCGTGAAGCCAAAAAGCAATCAGCTGATCTCGTTGTGTTTTCAGAGTTGTGTGTTTGCGGCTATCCTCCACGGGATTTTTTAGAGTTTTCAGATTTCATTGAACGGTGTGAAGAGAGTGTCGCGCTCATTGCAAAAGAATGTGCGGGAATTTCAGCCATCGTTGGTTCTCCCTCACGCAATCCAGTAGTGAAGGGAAAAGATTTATTCAACTCCGCGTATTTTCTTTCTGATGGAAAAGTAAAAGAAGTGATTCATAAAACGCTTCTTCCGACTTACGACATCTTTGATGAAGTGCGCTACTTCGAATCAAATACTGAATGGAAACTGATTGAGTGTTGCGGAAAAAAAATTGCTGTTACAATTTGCGAAGACATCTGGAATGCGGGAGCAAACCCTATGTATGTATGCACACCGCTTGATGAATTAAAAAAACTGAATCCTGATTTTGTGGTGAACATTTCCGCTTCACCATTTGATTACAATCATCAGCAAGAGCGCATTATGCTCTTAAAAGAAATCGCCACCCGATACAACCTGCCGGTCTATTACTGTAACGCAGTGGGCGCACAAACTGAATTAATTTTTGATGGCGGATCTCTTGTGGTATCAACTTCAGGAAAAATTTTCAGTGAGATGAAATTTTTCTCCGAACAACTTTCTTTCTTCAATCATGATGAGGTGGCGAACAATTCTTCTGACAAAAATTCTTCACCTCTAAAAATAAATCTCATTCATGATGCGCTCGTGCTGGGCATCCGCGATTACTTCAGTAAACTGAAATTCAATAAAGCAATTCTCGGGCTCAGTGGCGGAATTGATTCTGCAGTAGTCTTATGCCTCGCAGTGGAAGCATTAGGAAAAGAAAATGTTCTTCCGTTATTGCTTCCGTCAGAATTTTCTTCAGAACATTCAGTGAGTGATTCAGTTATTCTCTGTGAAAATCTTGGAGTCAGTTATGAAAAAATTTCTATCACTTCAGTTTTTGAAGAGTATCTGAAATCATTGAAAAAATCTTTTAAAGGAAAACCATTTGATCTTGCAGAGGAGAATCTTCAGGCACGGATTCGTTCAGGAATGTTAATGGCAATTTCAAACAAGCATCAGTACATTTTGCTCAACACTTCGAACAAGAGTGAAGCAGCGGTTGGCTACGGAACATTATATGGCGATATGTGCGGCGGACTTTCAGTGATTGGAGATGTTTACAAAACTGTAGTATACGAACTCGCACATTTCATCAATCGCGAAAGAAAAATTATTCCTGAAAATATTCTGACTAAAGTTCCGTCTGCAGAACTGCGCCCAAATCAAAAAGACAGCGATTCGCTTCCTGAATATGATGTGCTCGATAAAATTCTTTTTCAATACATCGAAAAAAGAAAAGGGCCACGCGAACTAATAGAAATGGGTTTTGAAAAACCCCTAGTTGACAGAGTGCTGAAACTCGTTAACACCAATGAATACAAGCGTCATCAAACTCCTCCTATTCTCCGCGTATCTCCGAAAGCTTTTGGTTCCGGAAGAAGATTGCCTATAGTGGGGAAGTATCTTTCGTGATCTCCTGATAAAAAATTATTCCTTCACCACCTTCTGCGTAAAAACGCCTTCAGCAGTTACTACCCTAACCACATACACGCCCGAATTAAGAAAAGATAAATCCAGAGTGCGTTTGGTGGCTGAAGAAATGTTGAATTCATTTTCTTCAAAAACAATTTGTCCCATAAGATTCCAAACCTGCACATCAGCACTACCATCCGCTGCACTCACACTTGTGTTTATGGTATTGGTAAAGGGGGTGGGGGAAATTTGAATAATGTTAATTGAACTATTATTAACTCCAACACCCCAACAACTTCCAACTGATATGGGAGAAGAAAAGAAAAAAGTATCGGCACATCCCCCTGTGTTTGTTACAATCAAACTTGGATAAAATATTCCGCTGCTTGGATAAATGTGCACAGGCATTTCCATCATTGAAGAGGCCCCGTCACCAAAATCATAGAGATAAGTTGAGCCCGAGTCTGTGTTTGTTGATGTATTAAAAAAGGTATCAATAAGAGGAGGACACCATGTGTTTGTATTGGGAACAAAAAAAGATGAAGTAGGGCATTGAGCCCAAACTGCATTCGCACAACTTGAAAATGCAACTACGAAAAGTGTAGCAATCTTCTTCATCCGAATTTTTTTCGTGAGTTAAACTTAACATTTTCTTTTCCCCCGAAATAATCCATAGCATACTTTCGTTATCATAACAATCAAAACAACATAAACAATCACATGCGCAGATTCAGAAAATGGACACTTGTCCTTGCGCTCTCCCTCGCCGCTCTTATTCCTCTTGCTTTCGTCAGTGATAACCTGTTCGAGGTCTCCAAAAACCTCGACATCTTCGCTTCGCTTTACAAAGAGGTGAACACACTCTATGTAGATGACATTGACCCCGGCAAATTCATGCGCACGGGTATTGATGCCATGCTCAACTCACTCGACCCGTTCACTAATTATATTTCTGAAGCAGAGATTGAAGGTTTCCGTTTTCAAACCACCGGAAAATACGGCGGTATCGGAGCCACTGTGCGCAAGCAGGGAGATTACATTGCCCTCGCTGAACCTTACCAGGGTTTTGCTGCCGATAAAGCAGGACTACTCGCCGGCGATGTGATTCTTGAAATAGACGGACAAAGCACCAAAGGAAAATCCATTGATGATGTCAGCAAAGTTCTGAAGGGTTCACCCGGCACTACCATCAAACTTCTGATTCAGCGCCCCGGAGATGCAAATACTATGGTGAAAGAATTTGCGCGCGAAGAGATTAAGATCAACAGCGTGCCTTATAGCGGAATGCTGAACAGCGAGATCGGGTACATCCGACTTTCACAGTTTACCGAGCAGTGCGGAAAAGATGTTGCAGATGCGCTGAAGGATTTGAAAAGTAAAAACCCGGGTATGAAAGGATTAGTGTTTGACCTCCGCGGCAACCCCGGCGGCTTACTGAACGAAGCAGTGAATGTTGTGAATGTGTTTGTTGACAAGGGACAACTCGTAGTGAAAACAAAGGGCAAGGTTGCGCAGTGGAACAAAGATTACAAATCGCTCAATGAGCCCATTGACCTAAACATTCCGGTAGTAGTGCTTACCAACAGTGGCTCTGCAAGTGCAAGCGAAATCGTAAGCGGCGCATTGCAGGATTTAGATCGCGCAGTAATTGTAGGACAAAAAACTTACGGCAAGGGATTGGTTCAAACCACTCAGCAACTCAGTTATGGAACACAACTGAAAGTTACAACTGCGCACTACTTCACTCCATCCGGCAGATGCATTCAGGCGATTGATTATGCTCATCGCAATGAAGATGGCAGCGTAGGAAAAATTCCGGACTCACTGAAGACTGCTTTCAAAACCGCCGGCGGAAGAACGGTGTATGACGGCGGAGGAATTGACCCCGATATTATTCTAGATGCACCGAAGTATTCCAATATCGCGAAGAGTTTAGTGGAGAAGAATTTCATTTTCGATTTTGCTACACTCTATCATCAGCAGCACAGCACCATTGCCGATGCAAAAACTTTTCGCCTGAGTGATGCAGACTGGAATGCATTTGTAGATTTTCTGAAAGGAAAAGATTACGACTACTCAACCAAAACTGAAGATGCGCTGAAGCAGTTACAGAAGAGTGCTGAAGGAGAAAAATATTTTGAGAGCATTCAATCAGATTATGATTTAATCAAAAACAAAATCCATCACGACAAGGACCAGGACATTCAAACGAATAAGGATGAGATTAAAAAAATTCTGGAGCAAGAAATCGTGAGCCGCTACTATTATCAGAATGGTCGCATCATTAGCACACTTGAATCAGATCCTGAAGTGAAAAAAGGAATTGATGTGTTAAATGATTTGACTCTTTACAGCAACACGCTCAAGTTCACGAAATAATTTTTTTGAATCTGAAAATCGTCTGAACATTCAAAAGAAAGTTCAGGCGATTTTTATTTACCGCATCAGTGTTACATCACCGCGCAGCAATATTTTCTTTCCGCTTGCCATCACTATGCGCGCTTCATAAACATACACGCCAAGTTCACTTCGCTTACCGAGAAAAGTTCCATCCCATCCCTGATTCTGATTATTGGTTTGAAAAACCATTTCGCCCCAGCGGTCATACACACGGAAATCAATTTCATCAATTGCGATTCCATACACTTTGAAAATATCATTCTGCTCGTCACCATTTGGAGTGAATGCAGAAGGTATCCATGGTTTTGGTTCACCTTCAATCAAAATTATTGGACTCATGGCTGTATCTAAACAACCATTGCCCGCCGTTACAGTTAGAATCACATAATAACTTCCAGATTCCTTAAAACTGTGAGTAGGATTGGTGACAGTATCACCAGTCTGATCACCGAAATTCCAGAAATAACTATTTCCACCCACAGAGGTATTAATAAAAGTGAAAAGATTATCCGTGTAAGGAAGATTACCGGGAGCAGGAGGAGTCATATCAAATGAAGCAACCGGCGCAACAAGTGCAGTAACTGCAGCAAGCTGAACAGCAGTATCACCGCAACCACTGGCATTGGTAGTGATCATGGTTACATCAAATGTTCCTGAAGTGTATAAATGCTGAACAGGATTTCCGGGTGAAAAAGTACCATCGCCAAAAATCCAGTTAGTAATTACTCCATTTGAACTTGTATTTTGAAATGTGACCAAAAGTGGTTCACATCCGGATTGAGGAATCACATTAAATGAAGCGACTGGTGTAGGATCAAAATTTACATTCGCTTGTCCTTGCCCTGAGCAACCATTTACATCAGTCCCGGTAACAGTATATTGTATCGAAGAAGAGGGAGTTGTAGTTACTGATGCTCCTGTTGTAGCATTCAATCCTGTTGCGGGGCTCCATATATAATTTGCAGCACCTGATGCAGTGAGCACAACATTTTGTCCTCCACAAAAAAGTGCGCTGGAAGGATTAACAGAAACCACTGGAGGAATATTTACTGCCACAGCTGTGGTTGCGCTTGCAGAACAACCATTTGCGTCTGTACCAACAACTGTATAAGTTGTATTAGCATTTGGTGAGGCCATGGGATTATTAATATTCCCATTATTAAGAGAAGTAAACGGATTCCATGAATAGCTTATTGCCCCGCTTGCTGATAACTGCGCGCTGCCTCCAAGGCAAATAGAAGTAGAAGCCGGGTTAACTTGAATGACCGGAATCGGATTCACTGTAATAATTGTGGTTGCAGTAGCAGAACAATTCAATGCTGAAGTTCCTGTAACAGTGTATGTCGTTGTTGTGTTGGGTGAAGCAGTTGTGCCACCAGAGTTTGTCGAACTCAATCCCGTTGCAGGAGACCATGTATAAGTCAATGCTCCACTTGCAGCAAGATTCACTTGCCCGCCGGAACAGATAACTGAATTGATCGGAAGGATATTTATCACAGGAAGCGGATTCACATTTACGGTTACTGTGTTAGTTGCAGAACATCCAACTCCTGATGTTCCGGTTACAGTATAAGTAGTGGTTGCATTAGGCGAGGCAGTAACTGTTGAGCCGGTTGAAGAATTCAATCCGCTGTTCGGGCTCCAGTCAAATGTTGTAGCACCGCTTGCAGTTAGCAGAACATTATCTCCCGAACAAATTGTTGCAGGTGAAGGGTTGATGGATACTGAGGGAAGAGGATTCACATTAACAACAACTGATGTGGTAGCTGTGCAACCATTTGCATCGGAAGCATCTACGGTATAAGTCACCGATGCATTTGGAGAAGCGGTTACTGAAGGCCCGGTAGAAGAGCTCAGTGAATTGTTAGGAGACCAGGAATAATTTGTTGCTCCGCTTGCAGTGAGCAAAATATTTCCACCAATACAAATGTCCGGCGCAGGTGGATTAATTATGAGATTCGGAATCGGGAAAACAGTAATTACCGTAGTGTCATAACCATTACATCCTGATGCATTGGTTCCGGTCAAAATATATGTTGTGGTAACAGTTGGTGATGCAGTTACAGAATTACCAGTGCTTGCACTCAAGCCCGTTGATGGTGACCAGGCATATGTAACAGCACCGATTGCAGAAAGAACTACACTTCCACCAGAACAAAACGATGAGCTTGCGGGAAATGACTGAACAGTAGAAACTGAATTCACAGTTACAATCACGGTTGCTGTTCCATTACACCCTGCAGTTGTTCCAGTTACTGTGTAAGTAGTTGTTGTTTGCGGAGAAGCTGTTACGCTTGCTGTATTGGTTGAACTTAGAAAATAATTTGGAGACCATGTATAGGTTGTAGCCCCGCTTGCAGTCAGATTCACAGTTTGCCCTGCACACAATGATGCAGGATTGGGGTTAACTGTTACCGCAGGCCCGGGTGTTATTGTCACTTGTTGTGTCACAGTATCAGAGCATGTTCCATTCGAAGTAATAAGTGAAACATTAAATGTTCCGGCATTTGAATATAAATGAGAGGGGTTTTGAGCTGATGAATTTGTTCCATCACCAAAATCCCAATTGTAAGTTACGCCTGTTCCTGTCGATGATGTATTTGTAAACTGCACCGGCTGACCTAAACACGCAGATACAAATGTGAAGCCCGCAATAATTCCTATCTGTGCTGTTCCGCCAAATGAAAGTTGAAATCCGCTTGTTGAACCAATTGAGTATCGATTAATAACTATAGCATAAGTCTGCCCGGCTACAAGGTTGACAGTCGTGTTGCAGTTTGTTCCATTGAAGCAGCCAATTCCGGTAGTTCCGTTTCCTGCAGGTGCAGCATAGTTACATGACATCATGTTACTATAACTACACGAACCGGAAGGAGAGCCGGTAATGTTATAAAGTGCAAAATCAAAATCGGCAAATGGAACAGGAAGGCAACTGAAAGTAAAGGTGCCGCTCTGCGTACAGGTAAAAGAGTACCAATGAGAATAATTATCATTTACAAACCAGCACGAAGGTTGCTCCGGAATTGATCCGCCTGAATAAGCACCGCCCGGAACATTCAATGTATTTTCATTACATAAAAAAAGTGCCGTTGGGCAGTCAGAATTTTGTGCCTTAAGATTTTGGGCTGTAAAGAATAATGCAGCTGAAGCCAGAAATAATTTTTGTAAAAAATTTTTCATCTTTCAAACGCGAATTTAAGAATCTGCATGAGTTCTTCAGCTTTTGTGCTACAATACTTCATTTCATATTTCCTCTTCAACAAAAAAAAGAGTCCTGAAATAATCAGGACCCTTTAAGTGTTTATTCAATATTAAAAATTATCTGACTACCACTTTAGAGTGATAAATTTTTTCATCAAGCATTACTTCAATATTGTAAAGACCTGCTGAAAGATTATGGATGTCAATTGACTGGTCAACTGTTCCGGAGAAAGAAATTTCTTTCATTAATTGACCGGCAGTGTTAAAAATTTTTGCTGTTCCTTTCGAGAAAGAATCATTTCCGAAATTCAAAGTTATTTCGTCAACTGCAGGGTTTGGAATTATCGTAAACCCGGCATCTCCGGTTGTTGGAGCTGAAGTTCCCCAATCAAGTATATGAACCCAGCCCTGATAAGGAATTTTGTTGTATGCCGTAACAGTCACCATCATTGAATCATCAGCAACTCCATTCAAATTTCCATTCACAAAATTGATAGTAGCCTGTCCGCCTGAAATTTTTCCGGTGCCTTGAATTTCGTTTCCTGAATACAGGCAAACCAATGCATCTTCGATATTACAATTTACAGTAAAGTTAGCTGCGATGCGATATACATTCATTGCATGACTTACAGTCATTGGCATTGGTTCATCTGTTCGAACCATTACCGAAGGATCACCAAAGCAAGTCCAGGTATCCGTCATGTCAGTATTGCCCGGTTGATTTTCATTCATGTATGCAAGGCCACAAACTGAAATGCCTCCGAAAGTCCGGCGAATATTTGTTGATCCTTCTGTAAGCACATTATTAAATTCTACTTGCGCCCACATTGGCGGCTGCCATGATTGATTAATAGTTGAAACCATGGAACCTATTGCGCCTGCAGGGTTTCCGCTATTGTCGGTTGCTCGCGCCCATGCCTCTCCGAAGCATGTGTTGGAAACAAAGTTTCCGGTTTGGCAACCAACTATCCATAGAAAAGGAAACATGTTGGTGTTGGTTAAAGCATCAACATCTGTTGTATTGAATCCGGTAGTTCCAATCAATGTAATATTTCCGTGACCCGTATAATTTATAACACCGACACCCGCATTAATTAATGGAGACAAATCAGATGCAGATGGATTACCAGAGGCATCACCACTTCCGTGTGAGCCATCATACAATTCACTAACTGAGGTATAATTATAACCTAGTAAGGGAACTCTGATAATTGTTCTTTCAAATTCCCAATCAGCCAATCCGTTGTAGCCATTCGCAGACCCTTGATCTGAACCGATACAGACTGCATTCTTATACCAGGTTCCTGAACTTGGAGTTTTCTCATAAGAAACTGCACGGTTCACCTGAGTTAATACTTCTGCGGAAGTAGTAGCAGAAAATCTTCCAACTATAATATCCGGATAATGATCACTGCCGGCAAGGAATCCGTAGTTCTGATCAGAATCATTTCCACCAATACTGCTGGATGGAACCTGCGGAGCGTCGCCAACAAGAAGCAAGTAAGCCATATCAGAATGTGCATTGTAATAAGTTTGAACATAATTCTTTATTGCGGTCGATGAAGTTCCGGCAGCGCTCTTGGCAATTAAATCTACCTGCATTCCAGATTGCATTTTCCAATCAACAAAATTTTTCATGTCATTCATGAACTGGTCATAGCAAATAATCAGCATCCTTCCTGTTTCAGTAATTGCTGAGTACCTGTTTTGATGCTGAACCAGGTCATAATTCAAAAACAAATTTTTGTAAACCAGATTGAATGCTTCCGATACACTGTTTAACGGTGCAATTCGATCCAACGGATTTACAACCGCTGATTCATTAAATGTTATTTCAATAATCACACTTTCAATTATTCTAAGCTCCTGAGTGGTGGGATTATATTGAAGAGCGTTTAGCTGAACAGTTTGGCCGCGATAGTCATGAACTATAAACGGATCACCGGCAAGCAATGCTGCCGATTGAGGATAGAAAGAATTTCTTGAATAAATTTCTGAGTAAGTAAATGGAATTGTTGATGGATCAACTGTGCGAAGAAGGTTTCCTTTAGAAGGCGCGATTTCAATATTCGAAACTGTTGAAGAAGATAAAATGGTAGAAGTTATTTTCATCATTTTATGATCCGGCACTATTACAGATCCACAAAGTTTCTGTAAATCCGGAGCCCCTTTTTCCAGAATCGATGTTCCGTTATCAATCACAGCTTTAAATTGGACTCCTTGAGGTGTTTCTACCGGAAGAAGTTTGAATCCTGTAACTTCTGCTTTCAAAACAATTTTTGTCGAATTGCTTTCAAGTACGGTGAAAGAATTTCTATTAGCATCAGTAGCAAATGCATTGGAAAACATAAGTATGATTGCTGAAAAGAGTGCGCAAATTTTTTTCATCGGAGAATTTTGTGCGGGTTTTATTTTATTTGAAGGTGGAAAATTATTCTTTCCATTCATTTTACAAAGTTCTTGCGATAAGCGGTAAAAATCCAAATGGGTTTCACTGTTAATATTCTGTCGGCTTCCGCCTTCATCATAAATTATTTTCGCCACACTAAAACAACACAATGGCTTCTCTCGAAGAGTTAAAAAACCTGGCGACACAGGTGCGTCGCGATATTGTACGAATGGTGCATGGCTGCCAATCCGGTCACCCGGGAGGGTCACTTGGCTGTGCCGATTTCATTACTGCACTTTATTTCTCAATCATGAAACAGAACAAAAATTTTTCAATGGATGGGAAAGGAGAAGATTTATTTTTTCTTTCAAACGGACACATCTCTCCGGTGTGGTACAGTGTGCTGGCTCGCGCAGGATATTTTCCGGTAAATGAATTAGCGACTTTCAGAAAATTAAATACCCGATTGCAGGGCCACCCTACTACCCACGAACATTTACCGGGTGTTCGTGTAGCAAGCGGTTCACTCGGACAGGGATTATCAGTAGCATGCGGAGCCGCTTACGCAAAGAAGATGAATGGAGATTCTTCAATTGTTTATTCATTGCATGGTGACGGAGAATTGGAAGAAGGACAAAACTGGGAAGCAATAATGTTTGCAGCCCATCACAAACTCGATAACATGATTGCAACCGTGGATTGGAACGGGCAGCAAATTGACGGACCGGTATCAAAAGTGATGAACCTTGGCGATCTGCGCGCGAAGTTTGAATCATTCGGTTGGGAAGTAATAGAGATGAATGGAAATGTGATGGAAGAAATTCTCAGCACAATGACGAAAGCAAAATCTCTTCTTGGAAAAGGAAAGCCTGTTGCGGTGCTTATGAAAACTGTGATGGGATACGGAGTTGATTTTATGATGGGGAGTCATGAATGGCACGGCATAGCGCCCAATGATGCGCAACTTGCAAAAGCTCTAGAACAATTGCCGCTTACGCTTGTAGATTATTGATTGAAAAGTCGAATCCATATAAACAGTTTATAAAAACAATATCCATTTATATTTTTCGTTTTAATACAAACTCATTCTGATTGCTGAAAAAGATTTTACTTCTCGTTTTTCTTTTTCTCATTGCCGAAAAAAATTTCGCCCAGGTTTCGCGCGTACTAATTGTGCTGGACGGAAGCGGAAGCATGAAGGAGAAATGGAACAATGAAGTAAAATTTGAACTAGCAGGAAAACTGTTAGTCAGTTTTATTGACAGCGTAGAGAAAACAAATCCGAAAGTTGAATTTGCACTGCGCGTGCTCGGTCATCAGTTTCCGAAAGCTGAACACAATTGCAAGGACACGAAACTGGAAGTTCCGTTCGCGAAAAAAAATTCATTGAACATTAAAAATGCGCTCGCTCATATTTCACCCAAAGGACAAACGCCCATCACCTATGCCCTCGAACAATCGCTCAATGATTTCCCTAAGGACTCGACTGCATTCAACTCCATCATTTTAATATCTGACGGAATTGAAACCTGCGGCGGCAATCCATGCGACCTTGCAAAATCATTCGATGAAAAAAGAATTGTACTCAAGCCCTATATTGTCGGTTTGGGAATTAGTGATTCGCTCAAAAATTTTTTCACCTGCCTCGGAAATTTTTACGATGTAAATGATGAAACCGAATTCGGTGGCGTGCTGAGTGCCGTGATAAAGCAAGCACTGAACAAAACCACTGTGCAGGTGAATTTGTTGGATGCTTACGGCTTGCCAACTGAAACAAATGTGGAGATGAGTTTTCTTGATCATTATTCACACAAAACGCTTTTCAATTTTGTTCATACACTCGATGCAAACGGAAATGCGGATACGCTTCGACTTGATCCGAAAGGAAAATATGATTTAGTGATTCACACTTTTCCTCCTGTTCAAAAAAATAATATTGAACTGCTTCCCGGAAAGCATAACAACATTGCAGTGGATGTGCCGCAAGGAACTCTGGAATTAACCCTCGATGGGCAAACTTCAAATTATTTTCCGCCACAATGCATTGTGCGCAAAACGGGCAGCGATGAAATTCTATATGTGCAGGATTTTAATTCTTCAAGGAAATACTTAACAGGAGAATATGATTTAGAAATTCTCACGCTACCGCGAATTGAAAAATACGGAGTTAAACTTCAGCAAAGCCAAACACAAAGCATTCATGTTCCCATGCCGGGAACAGTGACAGTGGCTCCATCACAACTAATGGTGGTTCAGCTTTTCATTAAAGAAAATAATTCACTGAAAAAGGTTTATGATTTCTATGGGATGAAAAACCCTCAGACACTGAAACTTCAGCCGGGTGAGTATATTTTGATTTATCGCCCTGATAAGGGTAAGCGCAGTAATCTCACACAACAAAAGAATTTTTCCATTCAGTCGAATAAAGTTTTAACAGTGAAGTTATGATTATGAAAAAATTTATTTGGATTGCTGATAAGTTCCACTTTTTGAAAAAGTGGAACTTCTATTTCTCGCTCTGCATTTTTCACCTTTCACTTTTCACCTTTCACTTTACTTCAGCTCAAACAACAAGTGTCACTCGCATTCTTTTTCTCGTAGATGTTTCAAACAGTATGAACCAGCAATGGTCAGGCGCTTCAAGAATGGATAATGCAAAAAAAATTGTGAGCGAAATCATTGACACGCTCAAACGCAAACCCAATATTGAACTTGCCCTTCGTGTATATGGAACTGAATCGGTAATTGATATGCATGACTGCAACGACACAAAACTTTTGGTTCCGTTTGCAAAGGATAATATCCCGCAGTTGAAAGAGGCGATTGCAAATCTTCATCCGAAAGGAATAACTCCAATCAGTTTGTCACTGGAAAAAGCTGCGGGAGATTTTCCGCAAGACCCGAACAGCAGAAATATTTTAATTCTGATTACAGACGGAGAAGAAAGCTGCAATGCCGATCCGTGTGCAGTTTCACTTGCCCTGCAAAAGAGCGGTGCGTTTTTAAAACCATTCATCATTGGATTGCGCGAAGACAAAGACATAGTTCAGAAATTACAATGCATGGGCGCCTTCTACAATGCAGATGATCCTGTTGGTTTTAAGGATGCAATGCTTTCTATCATCACACTTGCGCTGAGCCCCACTTACATTCAGGTAAACCTGATGGATAGAAATAATAAACCAAGTGAGACCGATGCGGTGATGACATTCTATGATAACGGCAGCGGCGCCATCCGATACAACTATATGCACACAATTAATTACAAGGGCACGCCTGACACGGTGAATCTTGATCCGGTAAGTTCATATAATCTGGTTGTGCAAACCACGCCGCCAATTGAAAAAAAAGACATTGCTCTTCTTCCGAAAAACACAAATATTATTTCTCTGGATGCTGCACAGGGATATCTATTTGTGAATTTGAAAACACCAATTACCAACAGCATGTTAAGCAATAAAATTAAATGCCTGGTGAAGGTGCATGATCAATATGGAACAGTAGATGTTCAGGATTTGAACACAACCGAAAAATACCTGTGCGGTAAATATGATTTGGAATTCCTCACTCTGCCTCGCACGCAACTATATAATGTTGATGTCTCACAGAGCAAAACCACCAGTATTACTATTCCTTCTCCGGGAATAGTTACGATTCAGAAATCTGTCTATGGCTATGGCGGCATTCTCTGGTTCAACGGAACATCGTGGGAAAAAATTTATACGCTCTCTGAAAAATCAGGAGTAGAAACTGTAGCGTTGCAACCCGGAACTTACAAAGTTGTTTTCCGGTCGAAGAGTTCAAAAAAAACAAGCGACACACAGGAACAAAAAATCATCATAACATCAGGCGGAACTGCCACAGCAAAATTTTAATTCATGCTTGAACAAGAAACACTCTCCATGCTCGATCAATACACCGACAAAGACAAGAAAGAAACACGCGGCGGCTTTGGCGCCGGACTCGCAGAAGTAGCGCGCCGCAATGAAAAAGTGGTTGCGCTCAGCGCCGACCTCGCAGGCTCACTTCGCATGGATGAATTCATAAAAGAATTTCCTGCGCGCTTCATTCAGGTTGGAATTGCTGAAGCGAACATGATGGGCGTTGCAGCCGGATTAACAATTGGCGGAATGATTCCATACACCGGAACTTTTGCCAACTTTTCTACCGGAAGAGTGTATGATCAAATTCGGCAGAGCATAGCTTACAGCGGAAAAAATGTGAAGATCTGCGCTTCGCATGCAGGGCTTACGCTTGGTGAAGACGGAGCCACACACCAAATTCTTGAAGACATCGGAATGATGAAAATGCTTCCGGGTATGACGGTGATTGTGCCGTGCGATTTCAACCAAACAAAAGCTGCCACGATCGCGATTGCTGATCACAATGGTCCGGTGTATTTGCGTTTCGGCAGACCGAAGACACCAAACTTCACCAGGGAAAGTGATTTCGTCATTGGTAAAGCACAACTGTTGAGCGATGGAACCGATGTAAGCATTTTCGCTTGCGGTCACCTGGTATGGAAAGCAATAGAGGCAGCAAAAATTCTAGCAGAAAAAAATATTTCCTGTGAGGTGATTAACATTCACACTATAAAACCTTTGGATGAAGAAGCAATTATTTCTTCTGTGAAAAAAACTAATTGTGCAGTGACCGCAGAAGAACACAACAAGTTCGGCGGACTCGGGGAAAGCATTGCCGGAGTGCTGGCAAAAAATCATCCTGCTCCTATTGAAATGGTAGCAGTGAATGATTCGTTCGGTGAAAGTGGTAAGCCCGAAGAACTGATGACCAAGTATGGAATTGATACACCGAATGTGGTGCACGCAGTGATGAGAGTTCTCTCGAGGAAATAATTTTCATGTTTCGGGTACAAACAAAAAATCCTGACCGGAAAACCGATCAGGATTTTTTTTTCAAAGTTTTCTGATATTTATTGAACAACTATTGGTTGTCTGTAGTGATTGCCCCCTATTTGCATATCAATGTAATAAACTCCGGCAGCGAGGTTTTCGGTATCAAACATTTCAGTATGCAATCCAAAACCAAGTGCCCCGATATTTTTTTCATAAACCACCTGGCCAAGTGAATTCACTACATTCATTGATACAACAGAGTTGTCCTGCAACTGATACTGAATCATTGTTTGAGATATAGATGGATTGGGAGATATGCTGACAATTCCACTTGAAGAATGAGTTATGTTCTGCACGCCGGTTGGGAAAGTAGCCCATGCTGCCTGGCGCACATTTTTATCGCCTGCAGAATTTTGTACCCAGACGGCAAACATCAGGTTGTCATAATTTTCAATATGAGTTACTGTGCGCAGATCAATTGTTTGAGAAAAAGGAAACACAGCACCATTAGTCAGTCCGTTCAAATAAACTCCTACTGAGTTCGGAAGAACTTTTTGTTCAACATAATTGAACTCAGTTTCGCCGTTGCTGCTCGCATTATTATAAGTATGTCTTTCAACTACTGCAATGTAGCGACGGTTGTTTCCATCAAAATCTGCATAAGAATATATGTTGCCAAATACTGTAAGCTCTGAATCAACTATGGTGTAGTATGCCTCAATCATTACCTGACTTGCTATAGCGGCTTCATTTTGCAACATGGTTGAAGTAAAAGGTGCCGGTTGGCCAACTGATGTTCCGTCAACAAACAGAGCAGGAATACCGTTTACTCCGTAAGCATTACGGCGTGTGTTTCCATCGTTATTAAAATAAATGTCTCCGCTTCCAGGCCAGTTCATTTGATATTTAACGCAAACGAAAGTTCCCTCATTCGCATCACACATCGCATCGAAAGTGGGATTGTTAGCGGCGCAAGGTCCACAGGTGCTGCTGGTAAATTCTTCCATCAGGGGCATGCGCGTAACTGTTGTTTGCGCCTTGGCGCTGAAAAGAAAAACAGAGAGAGAAATAAAAGTGTAAAGAATTTTTTTCATGGTTGGAAAAAGTTTGAGCGTTAAAAGTATAGGTTCATTTTGAATTATGAACTAAGTATCAGCTTTTTATTCATCGCGGAAGTCAGCTGCCAACCACAAATACTTATTATTGCGCCCCATTATGAGCCGCTACACAGAATATAAGCAACTGAACCTTCCCGCTCTCGAAAACGAAGTGAATGATTTTTGGGAGAAGGAAAAAATATTTGACAAAAGCATCCTCACACGCGAAGGCAAAACTCCTTTCGTGTTTTACGAAGGTCCTCCGAGTGCGAATGGAATGCCCGGCATTCATCATGTGATGTCGCGCGCCATTAAAGATTTGTTCTGCCGATATAAAACACAGCGTGGTTTTCAGGTAAAAAGAAAAAGCGGTTGGGACACACACGGACTGCCCGTTGAGTTGAGTGTCGAAAAAAATCTCGGCATCACGAAGGAAGATATTGGAAAGAAGATTTCGATTGAAGAATACAATCAGGAGTGTCGCCGCGAGGTGATGAAATATAAAGATGCTTGGGAAAAACTCACCCGCCAGATGGGCTACTGGGTTGATTTGAAAAATCCATACATCACTTACGAAAACAATTACATCGAATCATTGTGGTGGGCGCTCAAACAACTTTACGATAAAGGATTGTTGTATGAAGGTTACACCATTCAGCCCTACTCACCCGCCGCCGGCACCGGACTCAGCACACACGAGTTAAATCAGCCCGGCTGTTACAGATTGGTGAAAGATACTTCTGCAGTTGCACAGTTCAAGATTGCTGAAGGACAAAAAACAAAATCAGGAGAAGATGTTAGCGGAAATTTTTTCCTCGCATGGACTACCACTCCGTGGACTCTTCCTTCAAACACTGCATTAACTGTTGGTGGTGAAATTGAATATTCATTGATTGAAACTTTCAATCCATACACATCACTTCCTGTTAAAGTAATTCTTGCAAAAGTTTTAGTTGGAAAATATTTTGATTCCAATTTCCAAAATGCTGAAATGAAATTCGAAGCTGGGAAGAAAGAATTACCATGGAAGGAAATAAAAACTATTAGGGGAAAAGATTTAGAAGGAATCCGCTACGAACAATTGCTTCCTTACCAGCAACCAACCGATGGCGATGCTTTCAAAGTTGTGTTGGGAGATTTTGTAACTACCGAAGACGGAACTGGAATCGTTCACACCGCACCAAGTTTCGGCGCCGATGATTTTCGCATGGCGAAAAAGTGGGGACTCGGTTCGCTCACGCTCGTTGACAGGCAAGGAAAATTTATTGATGGTGTTGGCGAGTTCAGCGGCATGTATGTGAAGAATTACAAGGATGACCCCAACTACGAATCGCC
>DMRR01000127.1 GCA_003455275.1 Bacteroidota bacterium
CGTTCTCATAAATGTTTGCTAACCTTCCTTTGTCTTTCCACATAACTTGCAATATCTGTAATCGTTACCTAATCCCGTAACAGTCCATTCGTGGTCGCAAACACTTCCGAGAAAAGGCGGCTTAGGTAAATTTTTGTTTACTGTGTCATCGCTGTTAAGGATACCTTCAATTATTTCAATACACTCTTCCTTTGAGCCATTATAGCCATATCCTTTTCCTATGGCTTCGTAAATTTTTTCTGCTTTGCTTTTCATTATCGTTATTGGTTTTTAAATCGTAAACAAAAACTTCCCCAAGCCGCTATGGCGTTACCTGCAAGCGGGTGTAGTGCATTTAATGAACATTTGTGAGAGAACTTTTTTTAATTTTTTGCCCACGCTCTTTTAAATACAAATAACATTCACTCTTGCAAATATCTTCACCGCCATTTGCCTCAATCAAACTTTTTTCAAGAAAGAAAACTATCCTTTCTCTTTTGTCCTGTATTGGTTTACGTCCTGCTTTAGTTTTCTTTTTGTGCATCTTCTTTTATTTTAGTGATTTCAAATCCAAGTTTTTCTAATGGTAGTTTTATGTTTCTTTCATAGTTTTTTCGCAACTTTAATATTGAATAAAAGAACAAGAAAGTTGAAATATTCTGCTCATTAAATGTTCCCCAAAATTCTCCATCAGTATTATACCCCCATAATTCTATTTCGGTTAAATAGATGTTATGCTCTTGCTTTACAAATGATTTCTTAAACCATTTTTTTACGGTTGTATAATCTACTTGTTCTTTTATTTCAAACGATGTGAGTAATGCGAATTTTGCGGAACTGGTAACAAATAACATTTTACCCTTCACATAATTAAGTTCACTTAGAACATCTATTGAAATTTTTATTGGCTTTTCTAATTTCATCTCATTCCAAAATTTGACATTATATTTTCAAACACAGGATGCAAAGGGCTTTCGCCCCTTGTATCGTCTGTGTTCATTTCGGTTACTTCATTCAGTCGGAAGTCCACATTTTGTTTTCCGTGTTCTTCTGTTTCAACTATGCAGGTTACTCTTGTTCCTACAATTTCTTTTACTTGCAACCATTGCCCATTTAAGTTGCGGTAGTTGCTTTTGGTTTGAATTTTTGCTTTCATCTTTTTATTTTTTATGGAGTGCTTCATTGCAAATCCGATACAAATGTAACTCTTATTTCAATACGGTGGTAATTTAATTGCACTTTTTTATACACAAAGTTATTAACAAGTTGTAAAGTGCTGATAAACAAAGAGAAAAAATATAAAATCCACCCTTCAAAAAATTAAAAAAAGTTCTTTTCGTGCTTCTAATTAGCATTTCGTCTTGACAATCCCGCCAGCAGGTAACAACGGCTATACTAAATTTTGGCGGCAAAAAGCTGTGTGCTAACTTTAAAGTCCCTGCAAGCCACCAAAACTTCGCATATCCCTGATGCGTTACCGGCAAGCGTAAGAGCCCCACTGCACAGCCATAGCCTCAGCGACACCCTGAAAAGTTTTTGAACGTAGTTTTGTACGTTCCGGTCCGGGTGGCAAATAGTGAAGTCTTTGTGCTTCATTTTTCGGTAATCGTTTCCATTCATCTTTTACATCTTTAGTTGTTTTTAGCTTCGGTAATCCTTTCAGCCAAAAACAAGTCGCCTTACTTTCCGTATGTCCGAATTGATAAGGTTGTATGCACTGGTCATATTTTCTGCCTACCAATTCAACTGCATACTTATGTGGTATTGGATTTTCAATTGCTATCAGTGGTATAGGTGCATTAAGTAAGGCTTTGAAAAATTCAGCACCCTCTTTTAGTTTTTGCCACCTTTCTTCATTCCGGCTTCCATCTTTATTCCACAACCAGCACACGCCACTATTTGTCAAGTATGTGCAAGTAGGGTGTGCAATCATCATATCCCAACCATCATTTAGCACGTTCAAAACATCGCCTTTAATATGCCATTCAGGGTGTCCACCACTACAATCTTGTAAGTCGCAACTCCAAGCATTAAAACCAAGTTTTCGCAGTTCTATTGTCGTAGCCTGACTTTCCTCACAAGCAACGAGAACACGAACGCCAGCCGGTAACACTGCATTGGCAATATTGCCGCTGATGTGCAAATCCTGGTCATTTGTAAATAAATCAAACTGTGTACTCATATTGAACTTTTGTTTTTCAAAATCGGCAACATCGCCAATGCTTCAACGTTATTTGCAATGCTATATTCTTGCTTCGTAGTTAGGTTCATCGGTTAAATCTTTTTTATTAAAAACTTTTTCCTCCCTCTTTTTGCCGTTAAGACGGCAATTAGATATTGAAACTGCTCGCTCTGAAATATCGCATCCGTAATAATTTCTTTCGTTTTGTTTAGCAACTACACAAGTAGTTCCTGAGCCACAGAAAAAATCTGCAACCACATCGCCCTTGTTGCTACTTGTCAAAATTATTCGTTCCAAAATTTTTGGATGCTTTTCTGAAAAGTAATCAGATTTTTTTTTCACTTTTAATCCGCTTGGAATATCGTCCCAAACATTTGTCGGAATAGTCCCTATTGCCAATTTCTCTGCTGTTATGTTTGGTCTATCTTGCTTCTTACTTATCACAGAACGATACGGGATTCTAATGTCCTTATCATTGAAAGCGAAAACATCTGACTTTGTATAAACAATTATGTAGTCATGCTTCTTAGCAAATTCTCTTTTCCCTCTGCCACCGATATTGAATTTCACAACAATCTGATTCCTAAAATTTC
>DMRR01000001.1 GCA_003455275.1 Bacteroidota bacterium
AAAAAATTTCTCCGGGTGATGAGGACATTCAGCACAACCTTCAAATTGCAGAACTAAAAACCATTGACAAAATCAGGCCGCTTCCGCAATTAAAAATTTTTTCCTGGTGGAATGAATTTGTATCCAGCCAATCATCTGATGGCTGGTCATTCCTGGCAATTTTTTCGTTATGGATTTCAGTTATAGTGTTTACAACATCCATGTTTGTTTTCAGAAAAAAAATATTCAGCCGGTTGAGCTTTGCTTTGATTCTTGTTTCTGTTTGTTTCTTTCTTCTGGCTTATCATCAGAAAAAAAATGAGGAAAGTGATAATGAAGCCGTGCTTATGGTTAGCAACACTGATGTGAAAAGTGCGCCCGATGCCAATAGCAGCAATCTGTTTATCATTCACGAGGGAACATGCTTTAAAATATTTGACTCAGTTGGTAACTGGAACAAGATAAAACTCGAAGATGGAAAAGTTGGTTGGATTGAAAGCAATTCATATCTCAAAATTTGATATCAACCAATAAACCAAATTTCTACTGTAATAAATTTTATTGGATAAAAATATTTTCTTTGACAAATCAAAGACTTTAAAACTGTGCTTAGAAAATTTTCCGCCTTCGTTATTCTTCAACTGTTGGTTGTTTTCGTTCATGCTGAAAGCAATTCAATTGCCGATAGTTTGGTTGCCGTTTTAAAAACTGAAAACGAAGACACATTCAAAGTCAACACACTGAATGAACTTTGTAAAATTAATTTCAGTGACAGTCCTGCACAGGCAATGAATTATGGAATTGAAGCGCGAGATCTTGCAGAGAAAATCGGCTTCACCCGCGGATCAGCATATGCCTATAAGAATATCGGTATCGTTCATTATATGCAGGGAAATTATTCCGAAACGCTGATGAATTGGGAAAAATCACTTGCCTTGTTTAAAAACCTGAATGATAAAGTAGGTGAATCAAATATTCTGAGCAATATCGGAAATGTGTACTTCAACAATGGTTCTGATGAGCGTGCCTTAGATTATTTTCTGCAGTCACTTAAGCTTTCTGAAGAAACCGGGAACAAACTTCGCATGGCAACAGCGATGACCAATATTGCGAATGTTTATCTCAATAAAACCGCTACACTTGACAAAGCTCTCTCCTATTTTATGAAAGCCCTTCCGATCAGCGAAGAGTTGGGTGACAAAAACAATATGGGTTCTGCTGAAGTTGGAATCGGAGAAATTTATTTGAAGAAACAGAATTTTGATTCTGCACTTTTCTTTTTCAGGAAATCATTGATCGCTTATGAGGGAACAGAATTTATTCCATATTCATTAAATGATATTGGAAAAGTATACCTGCAGAAAGGAGATCTTGATTCGGCAAAAAAAAATCACGAGCAAGCCTATGAAATAGCAAAGAATATTGACTCGAAGCTTGATATGGTTCAAGCATTAAAAGGATTGGCACAGGCAGAGCAGCTTGGAAATAATTTCTCACGATCAATTGAAATTTATAAAGAGGCAGAACTATTGGCGAATGAAGTTGCGGCCAAATACGAACTGAAAGAAATCTATGACGGGTTGGCAAAATCATATTCTTCAAACAAAGATTTTAAGAATGCATTTGTATATCAAAACCTGTATGATGCAGTTAAAGATTCAATATATAATACCGAGACAGATAAGAAACTCGGTTCACTGCAATTTGATTTTGATATTTCTAAAAAGCAAAATGAACTTGACAAGAAACAACAGGAAGTGAACCGACAGAAACAAGTCCGCAATGGATTTATTGCCGGGTTTGCAGTCGTTGTGATTTTTGCCGGAATATTTTTTCGCCAGCGAAACAGAATTAAGAAAGAAAAAAAGAGAAGCGATGAATTGTTATTAAATATTTTGCCCGAAGAAGTTGCTGAAGAATTAAAAGAAAAAGGAGAAGCAGAAGCTAAACAGATTGAAAATGTAACAGTATTATTCACTGACTTCAAAGGGTTTACTCAGCTTTCAGAAAAATTAACTCCAAAAGAATTGGTAGCAGAGATTGATTCTTGCTTCAGGGCGTTTGATCAGATTGTTCAAAAGCACGGAGTAGAAAAAATAAAAACCATAGGCGATGCTTACATGTGTGCGGGAGGATTACCTGTTCCAAATGAATCTCACGCCGTAGATACAGTTAAGGCTGCTCTGGACATTCAGCAATACATGCTTGCCCACAAATCAGTAAGAGAAAAAGAAGGAAAATTATTTTTTGAAATAAGAATTGGCGTTCATACGGGTCCGGTGGTTGCCGGAATTGTTGGCTTAAAAAAATTCGCATATGATATCTGGGGAGATACCGTGAATACTGCTTCAAGAATGGAATCGAGTGGCGAAGTCGGAAAGGTGAATATAAGCGGGGCTACTTATGCATTAATTAAAGATGAGTTTAATTGTAATCATCGGGGAAAAATTTCTGCCAAGAACAAAGGAGAAATAGATATGTATTTTGTCGAATCATAATGGATTCGGTTTCCTAAAAAAAATTAAAACTGAGACAAAAAAAATCCCGTTCGAAAAAATCAAACGGGATTTATAATTCTGTTGGTTGAAAAACTAAACTGCTATTCTGAATGCCTGGTAAATCTGTTTGATACTTGATTGTTCTTCAAGCAAAGCTAGTGGTAATTCGCGGGCAATATTTTCAAGCAAGAAATTAATATCTTCCATTGTATGATGAAGTGAAAGCGGAATTCGTAATCCGGTGTTTTTGTAACTCACACTTGGAAAAACAGAGAGGTTGATATAAATCCCTTTATCCATCAGGCGGCGAACCATGCTATAACCAACACCTGGTTTTCCAACGCCAATAAATTTAATCGGAGCGTTAGAAGTCGAAATGAGCGGGAGTTCTAATTCCTTAGCGCGATCATGGAAAAATTTAATCCTGTCTTGCAATGCCTGCTGAAGTTTTGGTAATTCGTCGGATAGTTGTATCATAGCTGAAGCAATCGCCGCCCCAAGTGTGGCCGGTTGAATGGGTCCAGAAAATATTAATGAACTTCCGCAATTGCGAACTCTTCTTCTGTAATCTTCATTCGGAAAAACAAGAACGCCGCCACAGGCACCATAAGCTTTTGCTAAAGATCCTGTAATAAATACTTGAGGGTGCCGCGGAAGTGCAGTCCTCGCTGTACCGCAACCGTGTTTTCCGGTCCACGATAAACCATGAGCATCGTCAACATAAATATTAAATTGCTCATAAGTATTTACAAGATGCATCATTTCTTCGTAAGGAGCATAATCACCATACATAGAATAGACTCCATCGGCCATGTACCAAATCTTGTTATACTTTTCTTTCAAATCAATAATGCGGTCTTCAAGCATATCCATTCTGCTATGTCGCAAAACTTCAACTGGAATATTTCTGTTCTTCAAAAGTTGCACTGCCATTTGCACACTGCTGTGAACCTGCGCATCCAGAATCACCACATCATTAGAGTCAACCAATACAGGAAGGTTTGAAATATGTCCAAGCGTAGTAGAGGCTGCCAGAATAACCGGCGCCTGAAATTGAAGGCTCAGTAAATTTTCAATCTCACGATATAAACCCATACTTACATATGCCCGCGAAGAAGAGAATTGCGTTCCGAATTTATTTACACAATCGATAGCTTTTTCTTTCAAGCGGGAATCAAGTTCTAATCCCAAGTAAGAACATGAACCAAAGAATAATCTTTTACGATCATTAACGGTAATATGTCTTCCTGTAAATTCAGTATCCTCAGTTTCAAGCTGAGTAATGCCCAGTCCTGAAGATGTGATCATCACCTGGTCTATGATTCGCAGGTTTTGTTCATGATTAGTGATTTGCTTAGTAACCATGTATTTCGTTGGTTTTGTTCCGTGCACAAGGTTCAAAACATTTTTTTTTAAGATCATCCTAATTATTGCATTTATCAGTATAAGCGTCGGTATTTGAATAGATAAATAGACAACCTATTTTGTGCTCAATTATTTTGATCATGTGTTTGATCGTAACTTTATAAAAATGTAGTGGTAAAGACCCCGAAACACCGGAAAATGACAATTAGGTTATTAAACACCGAGAACAGATGGGGTCGTAGTTTTCTTCAGTTATTTGAAGACGATAAACTCATTTTCAGATTATTGCTTTTTGCATCGGCATTTATTTATGCATCGAGCGGTACAATCTATTATCAGCAAGGTCTTACTTCGTTTGATGTATTTCTGTTAAACATTGGCTTTGCAGTTTTCTCGGCTCTTGTGTTTGCTGCTTCCTTTCTGTCAAAAGGAATTAAGAAATATTTGCCAACTATTTTTCAGTGGCTGGTTTATGCAATCATGGCGCAGGTTGTTCTGGAAGCAACCTCTTATAATTTTTCTCTTGTTGAAACAATGGCTGTGCTGGTTACCTACATTATGTGTTCGTTGGTTTTCCGAAAACCAATTTATCTGAATTCATTTTTAATGATCAGCTTAGTCATGATCCTGGCTGGTATTTATACTAACCCTAAAGTTGAAAATCCGCATACATTATTTATTGTTTTTTTCTCAATGGGTTTTGTCAGTGCAATTGCTCTCGGATCAAGACTGCGTGTTCAGGAAAAACTCAGAAAGAGTGAAAGTCTTTTCAAAAATATTTTTAATGAAAGCGCTGATGCCAACCTGATGACAAAAGTTGATGATCAGAAAATCATAACCTGTAATAAGCGTGCACTGGATTTATTTGAAGTAGATTCAATGGAAGATCTTTTAGGAATTGATGCAAACTCACTACAAAAGCATCCATTCAATTCAGCTGAAATCAGTTCTGTGAAACAACAGATAAAAGATAATTGGGGGTGGAGCAAGGAACTGGAATATGTATCGCGTAAGGGAAAAATTTTTTGGGGAAACCTGGAATACAGAGTGGTGGAATACATGAACAAGCCACATTTACAAATCCGTATCTCAGATATTTCAGAAAGAAAAAGATTAGAAAAACTATTGCTCGCTGAAAAGCAGGTTCTTGAAATGGCATCAAAAGATAATGACCTGACCCGTGCATTGAATCATTTAGTTTCAAATGTTGAAGAGATGATCGGCGACATGCAGTGTTCTGTTTTCAGAATGGATGAAGGTGGAAACGAATTGCAATGGTTCATTGCTCCGAGTATTTCAGCTGACCTCATTCGCACTATCGGAAATATTCCGGTTAACATTTCAGCTCTCAGCGCAGGAAAAGCAGCAGCAAGCAAATTGACTTCTTATTGTCCCAATGTTGAAACCAATGAAGATTGGAAAAACTATATCGTGCAGGCTCGCCGTCACAAAATCGCTTCATGTTTTTCATTCCCGATTTTATCAGAAGGAGGAAATGTGTTGGGAGTCTTTGAAGTCTACTACAAAACAACTAAAGAAAAACCTGACACCAAGGATATGGAAATCATCAACCGCTCTGTAAACATTGTAGGAGTGCTGATGGAAAAAGATAATGCAGTTACCAAGAACAAACTTTCTCTTGAAAGAATTCAAACACAAAACGAAGAACTGAAAAAGACGAACGCTGAACTGGATCGTTTTGTTTATTCAACTTCACACGATCTGCGCGCTCCGCTTATGAATATGTTAGGGCTGGTAGATATTGTAGAGCTCACTATCACCGATGAGAAACCTAAAAAGTATCTCGGCATGATGAAAACAAGTGTTACAAATCTTGATAATACAATTAAGGAAATTCTGGAGTACTCCAAGAACACAAGGACTGAAGTTGAAATTTCAGAAATGGACCTTCACTCAGTGACTGAGGAAGTACTTGCAGGTTTACAATTTATGGAAGGATCCGACAAGGTAGAAAAGAAACTGCACTTTGATATGCAGGTTCCTTTTTATTCAGATGTTAATAGAATGAAAGTGATTCTGAACAATCTAATTTCTAATGCAATCAAGTATCGGAATACCAAAATTGAAGATCAGTTTGTTGAGATTGATGCAATAGTAAATTCAGAAAAAGCAATCATTACCGTTCGAGATAATGGTATTGGAATCAATCCTGATTACCGTGATAAAATCTTTGATATGTTTTTCAGGGCAACAACACAAGGTAGCGGAAGCGGCCTCGGTCTTTATATTTTAAAAGAGACACTTGCAAAAGTCAATGGTAAAATTTCATTAGAGACCACTCCGAATATTGGCTCTACTTTCACCATCGAAATACCTAACTTTAAGTTGAAATAATATGGCACTGTTTGAAAATGTTTTATTGATTGACGACAACGAAATCAATAATGTAATGCACGAGCGGCTGATAGAAATTGCCGGCTTTGGCGAAAAAATAGTTGTTATGCCATCAGGCGTTGATGCACTTACATATTTGAAAAACGAAGTTGTCAATGACCTTTCAAAAGTTCCGGATATTATTTTTCTTGATATCAGGATGCCCATCATTGATGGTTTTGGATTTCTGGCCGAATATGTACAGCTTCCAGAGACCATTACCCGGAAGCCGAAAGTTGTAATGCTATCTTCCACTCTTGATGAACAGGATTATGATAAGGCAAAAGGATTTCCGCAAGTGGTTTCATTTTTAGTGAAACCTCTTTCAGTAGATAAACTGAGCGCACTGGAAATACCAGCATAAAAAATTAAATCATATACTTTGTTGAAGCCACACAATAATCAGGTGGCTTTTTTATTTTCAAACTGTTAATCAATTTCAATTATGAAATTGATGACTTATTACATTCGCGCTATCACTTTCTTTTTACAAAAATTATTATGCGAAAAAAAATTCTGCTGCTTGGTTCCGGTGAACTCGGAAAAGAATTTGTGATTGCTTGTCAGCGGCTGGGACAATATGTAATTGCAGTGGACTCCTACCCTGGTGCGCCTGCTATGCAGGTGGCACATGAGTTTGAAGTCATTGATATGCTCAACGGCGATGCACTTGATTCGGTAGTGGAGAAACACAACCCTGATATTATTGTTCCGGAAATAGAAGCCATTCGCACCGAACGGTTTTATGATTATGAGAAGAAGGGAATACAAGTGGTGCCGAGTGCGCGCGCTGCAAACTTTACCATGAACAGAAGAGCGATTCGTGATTTAGCATCGAAGGAACTGACGCTGAGAACAGCAAAATATTTTTATGCTGAAACTATTGACGAATTCAGAAAAGCAATTTCAGAAATAGGAATTCCGTGCGTAGTGAAACCGCTGATGAGCAGCAGCGGCAAGGGACAGAGCGTGGTGAAGACAGAAAGTGATATTGAACAATCGTGGAAGTATGCAATGGAAGGAAGCCGAGGCGATTTGAAAGTGGTGATAGTGGAAGAGTTCATAAAATTTTATACCGAAATAACGCTGCTCACCGTGACGCAGAAAAACGGACCAACACTTTTTTGCCCACCCATTGGTCACCGGCAAGAGCGCGGCGATTACCAGGAAAGCTGGCAGCCGTGCGCTATGAGCGGAAAAGATTTACAAAATGCACAACAAATGGCAGCGCAAGTAACTGCATCACTCACAGGTGCTGGAATTTGGGGTGTTGAATTTTTTCTGACTGACAATGGTGTTTACTTCAGTGAACTTTCTCCGCGTCCGCACGATACCGGAATGGTGACGCTTGCGAACTCTCAAAACTTTAATGAGTTTGAATTGCACGCGCGTGCTGTTCTTGG
>DMRR01000159.1 GCA_003455275.1 Bacteroidota bacterium
GGATAAATCATTGGAGAAACTGAACAACGATTCGCGCAAAAAGAATTTCACCATTGTTGGAATCGGAAAAGACCGCGAGTCACAAAAAGTTTTACAAAAACTTTCTTCGAGACTGAAGGCCGGTTATGTAAAAATCAAAAACAACTCTCAGCAGCACGCATTGCTTGAAGAAGTGAAAGAAAAATCTAAAGTAAAATGAAAAGTGAAAAGCTGCATCCTAACCACGAACCGCCAACTCTTTGCTACATCCACTTCTTCTTCCTGAAATAATAGATCATTCCAGCTGCAATACTTGCCATAATAAACATGATCAGTAAGTAACCATATTTCCAGTGTAATTCCGGCAGATTGTCGAAGTTCATTCCATACACTCCAACAATAAAGGTGAGCGGAATAAAGATGGTTGAAATTATAGTGAGCACTTTCATCACATCATTCATTCTGAAACTTTGTACCGAAAAATTTACATCGAGTACGCTGGCCAGAGTGTCTCTGTAAGATTCAATTGTATCAATCACCTGAACGGTATGATCATATAAATCTCGGAAGAACAAAAGAGATTCAGATTTTATTTCCTTCACCTCGCCGCGAAGCAGAGTATTAATTACTTCGCGCAGCGGCCAAATAGTTTTTCTCAGCAGAATCAACTCGCGTCGAAGTCGGCTGATATCATGAATGAATCTTGTGTCTTGTCTTGACATTGCATCATCTTCAATTTCCTCAACCCGCTCTCCTAGTTTTTCCATAATGATAAAATAATTGTCAATCACTTTATCCATCAAAGCATAAGCAAGATAATCAGTACCATAGCGGCGGATGCGCGAATCCGGATTTCGCAACCTATTTCGCACAGAGTCGAAGATGTCTCCAATGTTTTCCTGAAAAGAAAGAACATAATTGTTGCCAACAATTAGTGAGAGTTGCTCAACCTCAACTGATTTTTTCTTGATATTGTAATCAAGCATTTTGAAAACAATAAAAGTGTATCCCTTGCCTTCTTCCACTTTGGGGCGTTGCTGTGTGTTAACAATATCTTCCATAAAGAGTGGATGAATATTAAACCCCTCTCCTATTCGTTCAACAATATTGGTATGATGAACCCCATCAATATTTATCCAGCTAATCGTATCTGTGTCTTTAAATGCAAAGCACTCTTGCACATTATCAATTTCTTTTTCAGCAAATTTCTCCCCGTTATAATCTATCACAGTGATCCGTACCTGCGCTGAACTTTCCTTCCCTACATAAACCATTCGGCCCGGAGGCAATCCGGTTTTGATAGCATGGGTAGATTCCTTTTTTCTATTTGCAATTCTTTCTGTCACCAAACAAAAATAGAATTATGGTTGGTAGTTGGTAGTTCCTGGTTCCCGGCTCGCGGATTTTGTTCTTACTATTTAGCATTGGAAAATATTTTCTATTCATTGCGAACCAAATTATCTAACCTGAAGTTTGAAGTCTGAACTCCCGGCCGCGATTCATCAACCCGGAACTTGAATTAAATTTGTACCGAAAAATTTTTAAGAATGGAAACCGCTGAAATTGTTCCTGTAAGTGTATATACTGAAATGACTCCCAACCCGGAGACCATGAAATTTGTAACAAACAAAATTTTGCTCCTTGATAATTATGTTGAGTTCAAGGATATTGAATCAGCAACCGATTCTCCGTTGGCTATTGAATTGTTTGCCTTTCCATTTGTGAAAGGGGTATTTTTTATGAACAATTTTGTTACGGTAACCAAGGATACTTCCGCTGACTGGATGGAAATTTCAATTCCGATTAAAGATTTTCTTAAAAATTATTTTGATGAAGGTAAAGCTGTCTTCTCTACAAATTTCAAACTGGAAAAACCTGTTGAAGAAAAAAGTATTTCTACATCAGAAAATGAAACTGAAATTGTTTCGAAGATAAAAGAGATGCTGGAGAATTATATAAAGCCGGCTGTAGAAATGGATGGCGGCGCCATTCAATTCAAATCATTCAACGCCGGAAAGGTTTCTCTTTTATTGCAAGGAAGTTGCAGTGGTTGTCCGTCATCAACCATTACATTGAAAGCCGGTATCGAAGGATTACTCAAACGAATGATTCCTGAAGTACAAGAAGTGGTGGCAGAAGCCGAATAATTATTCCGGTTTATTTTTCGTTTACCACCTTGCTTACTAGTTCAGCAGCTTCTTTCAAAAGAATAGCTGAGTAAACTTTTAATCCGCTTTTATCGATGAGGTCTTTTGCAATTTCTGCATTTGTTCCCTGCAAGCGAACAATAATTGGGACTTTTATTTCGCCAATATTTTTATAGGCATCTACTATTCCTTGTGCTACACGATCACAACGAACTATTCCACCAAAAATATTTACAAGAATTGCTTTCACATTTTGGTCCGATAAAATAATTCTGAATCCGGCTTCAACTGTTTGTGCATTGGCCGTTCCTCCCACATCAAGAAAATTTGCAGGAGAGCCGCCGGCAAGCTTTATCATATCCATTGTTGCCATGGCAAGTCCGGCACCATTCACCATGCAGCCTACATTTCCATCCAGTTTAATAAAATTCAGATTGTATTTACTTGCTTCAACTTCTGTAGGATCTTCTTCTGAAAAGTCACGCAAATCCGGATAAGTATGATGTCGGAACATGGCGTTGTCATCCAAATTCACTTTTGCATCCACGGCAATGATTCTGTCGTCGTGTGTTTTCAACACCGGATTTATTTCGAGCATAGATGCATCGCTGCTTACATAGGCAGTGTACATGTTAGAGACAAACTTCACCATGTTTCGGAAAGCTTCACCACTTAATCCAAGATTGAATGCAATCTTTCGTGCCTGAAATGATTGCAACATTCCTTTCGGATCAACCCACTCCTTCTGAATTTTCTCCGGAGTTTTAGCAGCTACCTCTTCAATCTCCATTCCGCCTTCGGTAGAATATATAATTACATTTTGTTTTTTCTCCCGATCCAGAAGTATGCTCATATAAAATTCTTTGCGCTGCTCGGCATCTCCTCCGTAAACATCCTGAGCTATCAAAACCTTGTTTACTTTTTTTCCTGCTGGTCCTGTTTGTGGAGTGATGAGCGTCATTCCAAGTATGTCTCCAACTTTTTCTTTTAGTTTTTCCATTGAGGTTGCCACTTTTACTCCTCCTCCTTTTCCGCGTCCCCCAGCGTGTATTTGTGCTTTCACCACCCAGCATTGTGTTCCTGTTGTTTGCTTCAGGCTTTCAGCTGCTTCAACTGCATCATGCAAAGTTGATACAGCAATTCCCTCCTGCACTGCGACTCCATACTTTTTAAGAATTTCTTTTCCCTGGTATTCGTGAAGATTCATTCTAAATATTTTTTTTTGAATTGGTCAAAAGTAACAGCAACGAATAATTGCGAAAGTTTTCTAAATAAAAATTGAACACAAACTGATAATCGATTTTGAATTTGACGAATGACACAATCATTTATATTGCGATACATATTCAATAACCATGAAAGAGGAAAAAGAAACTACCCCGCAGATTTTTCTGAACTACAAAAATTTTGAAATTCCTGAAGAAGGAATGCTTGGCTTGCTTGCGCTCGGTGATGTTGGATTGAAGTTATGGAGGAAGAAACGGAAAGAGACAGAAGTTGAAGCAAGCGAAATACCGAAGGGCGGGACCGGTGAGCTAAAGACTGAAGAAAGTGCAGATTCAAAAACTACGAACCCCGACTTACCAACTACCAACTAAATGAGAGTCGCAAAAAAAGTTTTACTCATCGGCTGGGATGCGGCAGACTGGAAAATAATTTCTCCGATGCTCGATGCGGGGCTCATGCCAACACTCAACAAATTTGTTGAACAAGGCGTGATGGGAAATATGGCAACGCTCGATCCGCCGCTCTCTCCCATCTTGTGGACTTCTATCGCTACCGGAAAAACTGCTGACGAGCATGGAATACTTGGGTTTGTAGAACCTGACACTGAAACTATGAGTGTGCGACCGGTGAGTTCACGCTCGCGTCGCGTGAAAGCTATTTGGAATATACTAACGCAACAAGGCTTGAAATCAAATGTAGTCGGTTGGTGGCCCAGCAATCCTGCGGAGCCCATTAATGGCGTGATGGTTTCCAATTTTTTTCAGAAAGTAAAAGCGAAATATGGTGAGCCGTGGGACATGCCTTCAGGCAGTGTGCATCCACACTCACTTGAACAACAGCTTGCAGAAATGCGTGTGCATCCGGGAGAATTAACCCTCGCTCACATTCTTCCTTTCGTTCCTGATGCATTGAAAGTAGATCAGGAGAAAGACAAGCATCTTTCTTCTGTTGCAAAAATTCTTGCTGAATGTTCCTCCATTCATTGTGCAGCTACTTACCTGATGCAAAACACAGAGTGGGATTTCATGGCGGTTTACTTTGATGCAATTGATCATTTCTGTCATGGCTTTATGAAATTTCATCCGCCACAGCGAAAAAATATTCCTGAAAATTTTTTCAACCTTTATAAAGATGTAGTACAGGGTGCATATCGTTTTCATGACATGATGCTGGAAAGATTGCTCCAACTCGCTGGTGAAGACACCACAGTAATGCTCATCAGCGATCATGGTTTTCATTCAGATCACCTGCGTCCGAACCGAATTCCAAAGGAACCTGCAGGTCCTGCTTTCGAGCATGCACCTTATGGAATTTTTGCCATGCGCGGGCCTCATATAAAAAAAGATGAACGCATTTATGGCGCAACTCTTCTTGACATTACTCCAACACTTCTTACACTTTTTGGTTTGCCGGTTGGGAAGGACATGATTGGAAAACCACTCCTTCAATCATTCAATAAAATTATTGAGCCGGCTTATATAGATAGTTGGGAAAAAATTCAGGGAGAAGCAGGCATGCTTCCTTCAGAAGTTCGGGAAGATCCGTGGGCTGCACAAGCTGCAATGGATCAACTTGTGGAATTGGGTTATGTAGAAAAACCCGGCGAAGACAAGGAGAAAGCCGTGAAAAAAATTCAGGATGAATCTCAGTTCTACCTCGCGCGCGTGCTGATGTATCGTAAGAAGTATGAAGATGCTTGTGTGATTCTTGAAAAAATATTTTCGGAGAGTCCTGAAAAACTCCGATTCGGTCTTGCGTTGCATGAATGCTATATGATATTAAAAAAAATAGCTGAGGCACGCTCGCTCATCGACAAACTCCGCACAAGTGAAGCATCAGAACTTGCCCGACTCGATTTGATGGAAGCCGGAGTTTTGATTGCAGAGAACAAGCCGCGAAAGGCAATGGAGTTACTCTTGAAAGCAGAACAACGCTCCTCTCATCTTCCATATTATTTCAATGAGTTAGGAAAAGTCTATCAGCGCATCGGTAAATGGCAGGAAGCAAAAAATGTTTATTCACGCGCCCTTGGTATCGACGCAAATAATTCCACAGCTCATCTCGGTATTGCGAGAAGCAACCTCCGGATGCGAAATTATTCCGAAGCAGCGGAACATGCACTGGCAGCAATCGGATTAATGTATAATCTTCCGCAGGCGCACTTTGTTTTATCTGAGGCGCTTTACAATCTCGGTGAAATGGAAAATGCTGCCATGGGATTTGAAATGGTTTGCAGCATGATTCCCGGTAGCCGTAAGGCACATCAGTGGTTAATAAAAATTTACAATGAACATCTTCACCAGCCTGAAAAAGCAAAAGAGCACGAGCTATTTATTATGGATAAAATAAAAGGAACCATTACTGTGGTAAGCGGACTTCCGCGCAGCGGAACAAGCATGATCATGCAAATGCTTGATGCAGGAGGAAAAGAAATACTTACAGACAATGTCCGTACGAGTGATAACAATAATCCGAAAGGTTATCTCGAATTTGAAAAAGTAAAAAGCATTGCCCGCGACAATAGCTGGATGAACGAGGCATCTGAAAAAGTGGTGAAGATTGTAGCGCCACTGTTGCCACACTTACCAGATGGCTATAACTACAAAATCATTTTTATGCAGCGCGATATGGATGAAGTGTTGCGTTCGCAACAAGTAATGCTTGGACAAAACCGCGCTGTTCGCCATGAAGCTTACCCGGTAATGCTTTCAGAAGCATTTAAAAAACAATTGGAAAAAGCAGACGCATGGATTGCGCGAACCCCCGGAGCTGAGGTTTTAAAACTGAATTATACAGATGTAATCGCAAACCCGCTCGAAGCAGCGGAGAGCATTGCATCATTTCTCGATG
>DMRR01000131.1 GCA_003455275.1 Bacteroidota bacterium
TGGTTTCTCGAAACTGTTGTTCATGAACTGATCTACCGCCAGTGCTTCATACGCCCACCGCGATGTCATCAGGTTGCCCACGAGCGGAACTTTAGACTGGCTGCTGACCATCGGGCTCAGCTCTTCAAACTTCACCATCGCACCGCTGAGCATGATCTGGGGAATGATGAGGAATGGAATGAGAATGTAAACTGCAACGCGCGTTTTTAATCCTGAAGAAATATTCAAGCCAAGCAATCCGGCGAAGCAAGATGTTGCAAACAGAATTAACCAATAATGAAAAAATAATTCCCTGACTCCGAGTATCAGATTTCCAACAAGAAGAAAAAGAAAACTCTGAATGGCAGAGATCAATATGATGTAGGAAATTTTTGAGAGCAGGTAACTCCTTCTGCTCAACTGAAGAAATGCTTCACGCTTCAGAATCTTTTTGTCCTGGATAATTTCTTCAGCGCTTACAATCAAACCAAGAAACAGCGCGACAATAGTGGAGATGAAAATGTAAACCGGAATATTGTTGTTGCCGCCGAAAGTGTATGTGCCGCCCGGCAGGTAAGAGCGCGTTGCCACAGCAAGAATCACAGCAAGCAGCGGCGCTTCCACCATGGTGATTGCTACATATTGTTTGTTGCGAAGCTTCGCAAAAAGATTTCGCTTCAGGTAAATGAGATATTGCGTGAACTTGCCGGAAACTTTTGGCGCATCAGAAATTTTTATGGCGCTGTTGGTTTCAGTTGTTACTGGTTGATTCTCCTTGAAAAGCTTGAACCAATCCGCGGAAGAAATTTTTCTTTCCGAAGTAGCTCGACCAAATTCATCGATCGTTTTTGTCTCTATGATTTTGAAAATCTCATCGGGGTTGATGTTGCCGCACTCGTCACATTCATTCTCCTCGAAGTTCACAAAGCCGATATGTTTCTTCACATAACTGAGCGCTTCCACCGGATGACCGAAATAAACAGGATAGCCGCCGGTGTCGAGAAGTAAAAGCTGATCGAAAAGTTTGTAGATGTCAGACGATGGCTGATGTATCACAACAAAAATCAATTTGCCGGAAAGAGATAATTGTTTGAGCAAGTCCATCACATTTTCTGCGTCATTCGATGAAAGACCGGAAGTCGGTTCATCTACAAAAAGAATTTCCGGCTCACGGATAAGTTCGAGAGCAATATTTAATCGTTTGCGCTGACCGCCACTGATGAATTTGTTGAGTGGATCACCAACAGGCAAATCTTTTATCGCGCTCAAGCCAAGAACATCAAGGCAGTTGTCAACACGCTTTTTTATTTCTTCATCACTGAGTTTTCCGAAATAAAGCTTCGAGCTGTAATACAGATTCTGAAATACACTTAGCTCTTCAACGAGCAAATCATCCTGCGGAATATTTCCAATGAGCCCGGTGAGTTGTTTTTTATTGGAATGAAGTTCGGTGTTGTTGATCAGAACTTTTCCTGAAGCCGGTGTCACACTTCCGTTCAGCAGATTGAGCAAAGTAGTTTTTCCTGCTCCGCTGTTTCCCATCACACCCACAAGATTTCCTGATGATGCAGAAAAACTCAGTTCATGAATTGCCGGTTTGTTGTTCCGGAACTGATGCGCTAGTTCAATTACCTGATACTCCACTTTTCTTTCTGCACTCTCATGCATGAAGAATCGGATAATGTCGTAATAATAAACTGGATGAATTTTCTGACCACGAATCACGGAGCCTGGTTCGAGCACGCTTACCGTGTGTGCGTCTAATGCTTTTCCATTGAGGAAAACCTGATCGGAGCCTATTTTTTTAAAGACTAAAAAATTCAGATGACGGAAGAAAAGAAAAATCAATTCGCCATGAAAACTCTCACGGTTAATATGATGGCTCGCCTCTCCATTATGTTTGTGATTGCTTACAATAAGAAAACTTTTATTCAGCCACTCGTGTGATGAAGCCGGTTGAGTGACTAATTGATAACAATTTTTCTGATCTTCTTCGCTGATCGAAAAAACATCTGCTACAGTTTTGATAAAGTCAGCATGTTGTTCACTTTCATTTCCCGAAGTGAGTGAATAAACAAACTCAATCAGGTGAATGAATACAATCACTTTTCTTTTCTGATCCAGCTCCTGGTTGATATCGTTACAGATGCGCAGCACCTTAACAGAGTTTACCGAAATTCTTTTTCGCTCCTTCCCTTCTTCTGATTTTCCCTGTAGTTTGTCTAAGAAATCATCGAAGTGATTGAGATATCGAACGAAGTAATTTCTGCTGAGCTGCCTTTCTAAAAACCGGCGAACGATTTCGCGTGCTTTTGAATGAACTTCATCTGAGTTTGCAACAATTGCAAACAACTGCATGAGTGCGAGTAGAATTTTGTCACTCATGCTTTAACAGAAAATCAAAAAATGAAAATGAAATATCACTTCACCAGTTTCGCACGGATTGAAGATAATTGGGATAATACTTTAGTAATGTTTTCAGATGTCAAATCTCCGGGTGATTTTACAGAATCATCATACATTTTTTTGAATGATTGCAACTCTGTGAGTAATGCTTTTGAATCTCTATCCGTATACTCTTCAAACAATTTTACAAGATAATAGATGTACAGTTTTTCGTTGTAAATTTTTTCAAAAAGTTTTTCATTGGAAGTATCTTGTTTCATATCCTGCAAAAGGCTTAAGCTGATAAAGTTCACTTCAATTAATACACCTGCCAGAACATGACTTGCAGCCAGGTAGCGCTCATTTTTTTTCAGGTATGCGTCTGTTTCATTATAGGCCTTGTCTACTATCTGAACAATAGAATCCTTGTTGCTTGAGTTTTTGTTGAAACTGTTTGCAAACTCATTAAATGTCTCTTCAATATTGAGTCCCTCGGCCAATTTCTTGGTAGCGATATAATAATTCAAGAGTGCCTGGTTTTGTCCATAAAAATTTGTGTAGGCAAGATCAATTCCATACACACCATAGTTCACTGCTTTTTTATAAGCAGTTTGATACTTATCAATATTGCTATATGGATTCAGAATCTCCGGTTTAAAATTCACTTTGTAACTGTAGATATCATTCACCACTTCAAAAGGTGAAGGAAGATTTGCCTCAGCAACAGAGAATTTAAATTTTATTAATTCTTTTTTACTGTAATCAAGTGAGTCAATTCTCTTGGAGTCTGTAAGCACAGTGTCTTGAGGATTTACATTTGTTTCATTGCTGTTACCAGCGCAAGAAGCAAGTGCGATAATAATTCCTATAAAAATCGAAGGAAGGGAAATTGAATTCTTCATTTCTTATTTGTGCGTTTGGACAAAAATAAAAATGGTGAACAGATTAGGTAATTGAAAATAATTTTCTAAATGAATGCTTGCTGCAATACCATTCCCGGCAACATTCCGCCCGGTATTACATCATAGAATCCGAGTATGTGGGCAATGGTTGGAACAATATCTATTGTTTCACCTACAGAATTGCCGGCGCTTCCCAAAACCAAACCCTGATTTACTTTAGATGAAGGTCCTACAATCAGTGCCCATGTTCTTCTTGAATTGTCGTCTGTTGTATGATCATATGCACGCAGCCCGTTTGAGTCATAAATATTATTAGGTGATTGATTGCGTCCATGATCCGGCATACAAATCATTATGGTATCATTCTGCAGCACCGGGTCGTTCTGGATTTTGTTCCACAGCCAGCCAACGCCGTAATCCGCCTTGTGCATGAGCTGAATGTATCCGGTAAAATCACTGTGACAAGTATCAAGGTTGAAAGTGTTGATGACTAAAAGTTCAGGATGAAAATTCTTCATCACTTCCCATGCATACTGAATATTGATAAGGTCGCCGGTCATTTCATATTGAGCGGTTCCGTTTGGCATCGGAAATTCAACCTGACTGTTTGCAGTACGGGTAAGCACATCTTTCATAAATGCTTCTATTGCATCGCGGTCAGTTGCATTGTTGACAATACCGGGAAGATCATCTGCGCTTTTTGCAAAATTGCTATCAAGAAAATTGCGGATATTTTTTAAACGATTTACATCATCGGGTTGTAATGTCAATCCATTGTTCATGTAATCCAGGCCTAACTGACCGAATGTGCTGGCCGGCCTGAAATAATTTGCACCATACATAGGACCATACATTCCATGACGGCTGTAATTCAATGCCGGATATGGTCCCAGCCCTTCACTCATCCACCAGCTATTAATTGCACTCACAGCAGGATCAGTATGCTTTCTGTAATATTCAAAAACTGTAGGGAAGTCCGGATTGATATTAAGGTTGGTTCCGGTTTCAGTATAGTTTCCTGT
>DMRR01000096.1 GCA_003455275.1 Bacteroidota bacterium
CAGAAAAATCAGTATGGTTTGGCAAATGGATACGAACCATTTTCACTAATGTATCTGCGCAGGGCATTCCAGGATTCACAATTAATGTTACCGGATAATCGCCCACCCCTGCATAAGTGTAACTCGGACTCACAACAGAAGTTGTATCAGAAGAGGAATTCGGATTTCCAAAATCCCAGAGGCAATGTTGCATTCCAATACTTGTGTTATTGAAGCTGATGCTGTATTGCCCGCAAGCCAGCACGGTGTCAGCGTTTCCTATAGAGCTTCCAAATTTTGCAAGCACCAAAGGATCGCAAGGAGTGACATTGAATTGAAAATCTCTTCGGTGTTCTTCGAGTAAAACACCGTTGCGATATTCTTTCACACAAATTCCAACCACATATTGACCTACAGCATAAGGATTAGCAGTAAGCAAACCTGTGCTTGCATTAATCGTCATTGGCGGCGAACTGCTAATCTGATTGTTTACACTAAAAGAAGAGCCCCATACTATGGTTGAATAAGGGGGTGGTGTAGGAATGTGTGGCATTGGTGCAGATGCATCTGCTCCTATGTAAGGTGTACAGAAAGAATAAACAAGTTGATCCCCGTCAGGGTCGGTTGCTGAGTGATCGTAGATCAGAGGAGTTCCGGCGCAAATTGTAATAGGAGGAAAACTGTTGAAAAATGGACTGCTGTTATAACCATATGTGCCAACATCCGGAATCTGTGCCATGTAAGTGCTGCCCGCATCTTGCGGGTCCAGGATATTTATGATAGTTGCGTTGCGGCAGCATCGCTGATAAACTAGTGTGTAACCACCCGAAACAGGCGGCAGTGTTTTGTTGATGGTATAGATTGCTTGCTCAACACAAATATTCGGCGGTGTCAGAATGCACGGATTGTTAAGCGTTGGTTGAATTTGAGAAATCGCCGGATTGCCAATTTTTATTGAATCAATATAAACACCTGAAGAATTATAGACGCCTATGTAGGCAGGATCATCAAATGGAGCCTGACCTGTGTTGCAATCGCGATAAACCTTTAATGTGATTTTGTATAAATTATTTCCAAGGTGTTTATATATCATTTCGCCTCCAATAATGTGCGTGGCCCTTACACTCGGAACAAGTCCAATCATCATTAAAAAAAACAGAGATCGCAGTTTCATTTTTGCTGTTCGGAAAAGTAATTCCTTCTAACTGCGTAGCAAAAACAATTGTGTAATTTGATTGTCATTTCTTCTTACGGGTTAATGGAATTTATTTTCAGCAACTCATATATATTTAAGCCAGTTATTCGTTTGAGCATTATCTCATTGTATGAAAAAGGTTTTCACTGTTGTGATTTTCTTCACTGCAGAGTTAATCACTGCCACTGCGCAAAAGCGCCTTGCACGAATAGCTAATGGAGATAATTATCTGAATATTCGGGAGCAGGAAAGCAGCGATTCCCGCATTATTGGTTCTATTGAAGCCGGAGATTTTTTTTATGTAACACCTGACGAGGATATCTGGTGGGCTGCTCAAAGTCTTTCAGGAAAAACAGGTTATGTATTTCACTCAAGGGTTGAATTGATTGATTCATTGCCGCCATCTGAATTGAAGAATCTTTTTTCCAATGTTTTTGAAAATGAAAAAGAAATTGCTTTAAATTATTCTTTCATCTCCTCGAAATTCAGTTTGACAAAAAAGAAATGGGAGTCAAAGAGTGACAGCATCAATTTCAAAAAAACAAAATCGCTTCTTTCAAAATATTCAAGAGAAAAATTTTTTCCCCTTTTGAATGTGTTCCCTTCATACTTCTGCCAAGCAGATGATTCAGATTTGGCCAGGGTTTTTTTATCCACTTTTATTATATCATCTCTGTCAGACAGCGGCGAAGTAAAAAATTGTTTCGCCCGGTGTTACAGATGCGATTCTGTTTTAGTAGAAAAAATAATTTCATACTTTCCTGTTTTGGATCAAAAGAAGATGCAGCAGCTAATAGATTCAATTCAAAAAAATATTTATCCTGAAGACAGGGACAGCATTCAACAAATGCGAGAGTAATTCAAAGAAAGAAAACTCTGGAAATATTGAAACCGAGTTTCAAATCAAGATTGGTAATATCACCGCGAGTGTAAGGAATTGTTTGAGCTTCATTAATGCCAAAACTGTTGGTGAAGAAAAATTGAAACACATGCCCGCCGGTTTCCAGGTCCATTCCAATAGCAACACTATTATGGTAAGTTGAAAAATCTTGTGAGTAAGTATTTATTCTGTAACAGTATTCGCCGGTAAGTGCAGTACGCTTGCTCACCTTAATTCTTCCCATTCCTATTACTGAAAAAATATCATTATCGTCTGTAACAGCAGTTACCAGATTATAGTGAACCCAGGTTGGGGCCACCTGAATTGAAAATGCATCTGATAATTTCCGGGCAATCATTATCTGGCTTACATAATTAAATCTGTCGGAGAAGAAATGGTATTCAGGCGCCGATGTGCTGGTGCTTTTTAAGCCAGTCAAATTTGCCTGACCAAGCAGTGTAATGGTGAGAGGTGATTTATTGTCTGTTGTCTGCCTCATGAGTTTATACTTTAAATATGCTGAATACATTTTGTCAGCAGAAGTTCTGCTCGCACCAAACTCAAGCCGGCCATTATAACTATAACCAAGCTCCAATTGCAGACTCGCCGGGCCGTCTAATCCGTAAAAATTATATCCGCCGGAACTTAAATCACCGAAGCGGTGAGCAATTCGAAATTCAAGTGTTCGCTTGCCGCAGGTTTCTGCTGTATGAAAATTCACAAGGCGGGTTCCTTTGAAAGTGGCAGAAACAAATTCTTTTTTTGGTGCAATCGAATCAATCATCCCGTCTGGCATGTCTTGCGCACTTGCGCGTACTGAAAAACAATATTCGAGAAGAATGAAACAACTAAAAACAAAAAAGTATTTTTTCATAAACAGAAAATCAATTGTCGGGGGCGCCATCATTCACCCACTTTTGAAGGCGCGCAATATCGCAATCATTTAGCGAAGCCGACGGAGGCATCATTGGATATCCGGTTTCACCTTTCACACAACCCATCAACTGACCATTTAATGCATAAGTATTAGCATCGGCATATGTATCAAGTATTACGGCTCCGGTTGCGGTTGAACTGTTATGACAACTGTAACAGTATGATGAAAGAATCTCAGTTACCGCTCCGGAATAGGTGACAGTAGAAGAGTCGCAAGTGTTATTGCCCAGCGGATAGAGGTTTTCATACTTATCGTAATAACAAGAAGCAAAAAGCGAAACCAAAAAAAAGAGAATAAATATTTTTTTCATATCAATTATTTTTTGCTCCCTGATCTATCCAGAATTCAATTGTATAAAGTTGTTTGACTGTTAGCTTTCCGGATGGGGGCATCAGATCATCGTCGTTTCCGTTCAGGACTTTATAAAGTTTTGAATGATTTGCATCGCCTGATTTTATTTCTCCGTTTTTTATCACATCATCATAAGTCACCAAAGGAAATTTTTGAAAGTCGGTTGAACCATGGCACCCCGACTGCTGACAATTACCGGCAATGATTGGCTGTACATCACTTCTAAAACTAATTTCCTGTTGCGGAATCACCGGCGCATGTATGCAGGAATCAAGTAAACCGATTATTAAGATAACCCACCAAACTCTTTTCATCAAAATTGAAATTGCTTTAAAAAAATTGCAGAAGGCAATATTCGCTGAAATGACTTAAGGGCGGTAATAAGTTTTACTAACGCGACATTCGTTTGTGTTTTAAGAACTACCCAAAAAAAAACTCCCGCAGTTATGCAGGAGTTTTTAACAATTAGGTAAACAAACCAAATTATTGAACCATGACTTTGAAAACTGATTTCCTTCCTTCAGAAAGTTTTATTTCAAGAGTGTAAAGCCCGCTTGAAATATTTCCGAGATTGATTTCTTTTTTATCCTTTGAAAAACTACAAACCATTCTTCCGCTTAAATCATAAACATAAGAAGAGAGAATATCATAATTGCTCTTATTGATAATCCTGAATTGGTTTTGAATAGAAGTGCTTGCAAGCAATACTTTATCTTCCAGAGTTGCATCTGTAACTGAATTTGGATCCCATAAATAAACAGTAGGCAGGGTATCTGAAGCTCCAGTTACTCCATTAACTATTGGCCAAATCACAACCACATTATCTCCGGTTTGAAAAGTAACAGGAAAATAATCAACTGGATTTCCGGTAAACATGTAGGTGCTATCTGCCGGAATGAAAATATTATTAATTATTACCCCACCCGGGATACTATCTCCATTTGCTTCCACTTTTACCTGAACATTTCCGGTAAAATCATTCAACCCGGTATTCTTAATTCCATAAGTTAAATAAGTAGAAGAATAAAGGAATGTTGTATCCTCAACTAAAAACGCACCTACAATATTGATGGTTTGGGCTGAACTCTTTTGAAGTGAGATCAAGGAGATTAAACAAACAGCGAGTAAAATTTTTTTCATGAGCTGGTGAATTGAATTTGTTAGTTCAAAACTATGTGCAGAATAAAGTTTTGCATTTCGCGAATTTTATTTTTCTTACGCCCTCATAAAAATAAAAATCTGTATGGATATACTAAACCAGGTAGTCGCGCGAATGAACAAGGAAGACATCCGGCATTACAAATTATATGCTTCGCGCATGGAATACAGCCACGACAGAAAGGACATTGCACTGTTCGATCACATCCGCGACACAGGCGAAAGTTACACCGAAGCTGAGGCTATAAAAAAATTCTATCCGCCATACAACCGCAATGCTTATTACCGCCTCAAACATCGTCTGTTGCAGACGCTCAATAAATCCTTACTGCTTCAATATGTAGAAAGTCAGGATGAGATTTTCATCCATGCATTGTTCGGCCTTTACAAGCATCAATACAGTCAGAATAATTTTTCTGTAGCGAGATATTATTTAAAGAAAGCAGAAGGCAAAGCAATCAGCATTGAATACTTTGAGATGCTCGACATTATTTATTCGGAATACATCCGGCTGTCGAATACACTCGTGAACATTAACCCGGAAGAATACATTGAGAAGAGAAAGAAAAATTATGAACGGCTCAGCAAGTTGCGCGAGATTGACCAGGTGCTTGCAGCCATGAGTTACAGGTTGAAGCTCTCTCAGAATTTTACTTCTGACAATTCACTCGTTAAGATGCTGGACAAAACGGTAAAAGATTTTTCTTCTGATAAAGAGCTTGCATCCAGTGCACAGTTTCAGTTTCGGGTTGTGAATGCGGTGAGCCGATCGCTTTTACAAAAGCACGAATACAAAACTCTGGAGAAATACCTGCTGAGTACATTTAAGGATTTTCAAAAGAAACGAATGTTTAACAAGAGTACGCATGACGGAAAACTGGAGATGATAACCTTTATCGTAAATACTCTTTTCAAAAACAAAAAGTATGATGAGTCGCTCATGTGGGCAGATAAACTGCATACATCTATGGAAGAACACAATCGTCTATTGTATAATAAATACCTGGTCTTCTACACCAATGCGCTCACGATTAATTATTCAGTTGTAAATCCGGATAAAGCGATTCAAATTCTGGAAGAACAGAAGAGCAGCCCAATGCTCAAAAGCATTCCTTTCTACGAAATCTTTGTCTACCTCAACCTGGCAATTTTTTATTTCGATAAAAGAAATTATGATAAAAGTGTTCGTCATATTATCAAGATGGGATTGCTCGATTCTTTTAAGAAAGCTGACCGCGGTTTGAAATTGAAAATTGCAGTAGGGGAATTGATCATACGGCTTGAACTGGAGGAATTCGATACAATTGAATACCGCATGGTTCAAATCAAAAATGATTTCAAAGATTTGTTGAAAGAAGATAATTTTTCAAGAGAGAAAAGCATGATTCAGATTATTGAATCATTTAATAAATCCATGTCGAAAAATCAGCAACACAAAATTTATGACATGATGAAACATTTTATAACCAAAGACAAAGACAGCGACAGTGATGTGATTAAATATGTTCCATGGCTGAAGAAACGCGTTGCAGCCCTTGGAAATATTTTGAATTGATTTTTTCTTATTGATTTTTTATCCATCAAAACTGATTCGTGAATTCATCATTCTATAAATCCTGCCTTCAGTTTTATGGATTATGTATCTCGTTTTTGTTCTTGCTGAGAACAGTTTTCTTCTTTTTCTATTGCAAATATTTTTCATTTTCAATAACCGAAGCACTATGGTCGTTTCTAATCGGAGCAATGGTTGATTCATCAATTGTTTGCGTCTGTTTTGTTTCATGCCTCTTGCTTTCATCTGTTGCGTTTTTGTTTTTCAGAAAATTCTACCCTGTATTACTGAATCTTTCGGTCATAACGATGGCCAGTGTATTTTTCATCAACCTCATCGACATTTTTTATTTCGCTCAGTTCGGTACACGACTGAATCAATTTGCTACCGAAGTCCCTTCAAATTTTTCTACAGTTATCTCAATGATTTATCATGAGTTCCCGGTGATTCGCGCCCTGCTTGCGTTTGCAGTAATTGTTTTTGTTTTTGTGTACATAACAAAAAAAATTTTTAAGATTCCCCGCGCTGCTGAGACTGTTCCATTTTCTTTTTCTTTGAAATGGAGTTTCATCACAATCATTTCTTTTGCTGCGCTATCGTTTCTCTATTATGACGGGCCCTTCTGGAAACTCACAAGCTTCAGCGGTTCCGGATTTATAAACCAACTCAGTTCCAATGGCGTTTATTCTTTTGTTGAATCACTAAAACAACAGCGGCTTTATAAACAGACGCTTTCCATTTTTCCTGAAATCCCGGATGCTGATGCAATTGATTTTGTAAGAAAGATTTCAATTCACAAGAATGAAATTCCGATTGAAGGCAGATTTCCAACTTTGAGAAAGTCGATACAGAGTTCTGTTCATCAGAAAAAAAATATTGTAATAATCCTATGTGAAAGTTTTTCTGCCCTGAAAATCGGAGCGCTTGGCGGCGGCAATCTTTCTCCGCAATTTGATAAGTGGAGTAAGCGCGGAATTCTTTTTACGCATTGCTTCAGCAATGGTCCGCGGACACATTTTGGTTTAACTTCAGTGGTTGCCGGATTTCCGGCAGTGATTGGCAGCCATCTGATTCGGAGAAAGGGCGTGAATGAATTTCAAACACTTGGAAACATTCTTCACGAGGCGGGTTACAAAACAAATTTTTTCTACTGTGGCGATGCAGATTTTGACGACATGAAAATGTTTATGGAACAAGGAGGGTTTCAAAATATTTATGATCAAAGCAAAATGAAAAACATTCGTTTCAGTAACTCAATGGGAGTTTGTGATGAGGATATGTTTGACAATGCCTGCAATGAAATTTTTGATGGAGATACTACACCTGAACTTTCTGTTTTATTGACAGTAAGTAATCACGCGCCGCATCATGCACCTGACTATTTTCTGAAAGAACATCCGGAAGCAATAAAAATGACTGATGAAGAATCAACTTTCTATTATGCAGATTATGCACTCGGAAAATTTCTTGATAAGTGTTCCGCGCAACCGGAATTTTCAAACACACTTTTTCTGATTCTTGCCGACCATGGTGATGCATACAAACCCGGCGATTGGGATTATAATGTTTACCGAATTCCTGCCCTGCTTTTAAATTCATCACACGGATCAGGAACTTTTGATTCTACCTGCTCTCAAATGGATTTTGCTTCAACACTAATTAATGAATGTGGATTTACAGGAGCGTATCATTTCATCGGGCAGAATTTGTTTGATAAAGATTTTCTTCCTTTTTCAATCAGCCGGAATACAGAGAGCGCCATCTTATTCAGCCGCGGCAATCATATTTACATTACAGATTTTCAATACGGCGGCGAGCGATTCTATTTGATTGATTCGCTGCACAATATTTCTGAATCATTCATTCCTTCTGATTACGAGAGGTCAGAAACAATTTCCTTCGTTAAAAAATATGTTGAAGGACTATCAGCAATTTATCGCAACGGACTATATCAATGTAAAAATTTAACATTGAAATAATTCCTGCATAAATATTTTGTGTCAGCAAAAAATATTTTATGGGCAAAAAACAAAAAGAAAAAAAAGTAACGACCGAAAAATCATTAGACGAACTCCGTTACCCAACCGGAAAGTATCAGCGGCCTGAAATGTTTTCAGAAAAGGAAATTATGGGTTGGATAAGCACGATAGAAAAATTTCCTTCATTGTTGAAAGACGAAACTGAAAAACTCAGTAATAAAAAACTTGCTCTTCATTATCGCCCTGAAGGCTGGACGATCAGGCAGGTAGTTCATCACTGTGCGGACTCACACTCCAATGCTTTCACCCGATTCAAGCTAGCACTAACTGAAGAGAACCCGAGTATAAAACCATATAAAGAAAACCTGTGGGCTGAGTTGCCAGATGTAACTACGGCGCCGGTTGACTGGTCGTTAAAAATTATTGCAAACATTCATAAGCGCTGGGTGGTGCTGCTCAAAAGCATGAGCATTGCAGACTTTGAACGCACTTACTTTCATCCGGAAAGCAATCGTGTTTGGAAATTATTTGAAGTGCTTGCGCTCTATGCCTGGCATTGCAATCATCATCTTGCTCATGTGAAGCAGGCGAAGAAGATGAAGTTTGAGTGAGGAGCAGATTATTTGTTTATTGTTATTGGTTATTAGTAATGCGACATCGAATTGAAACTTTTCAAAATGTATTTATAAATAACGGATTACTAATAACGATTAACTCTTCTCCCAACTCGTTCCGTCTTTTCCATCCTTGAGTTGAATTCCGGCTTTCAATAATTCGTCGCGGATAATGTCGCTAGTGGTAAAATCTTTTTTCTCGCGTGCTTGTTTGCGAAGAGAAATTACAAGTTGCATAACGGCATCCATGCTTCCTTCGTCGCCAGAAGTTCTTTCGTCTTTCAGTCCGAGAATCACATCAATAAAATCATGAAAAGTTTTTTTGAGAATATTGAAAGTCTCTTCGCTAGCATTCATTTTCTGCTGGCCATTTTTCCAGGAATTAACTCTACTGCTCAGATCAAAAAGTGTAGCGAGCACTTGGGCTGTTCCCAAATCATCGTTCATCTGGTCGTGGCAGTCTAGGCAAAGCTTATTTACTGCAGAATCTTCATTTGAATCAATAGTTCCATCTGCTTTGTAAGTCATGTCCCGCAAAGCATTGTGCGCATTCAGCAATCGTTGCAATCCTTTTTCAGCAGCTTTCAATGAATCATTGGTGAAATCAAGCGTGCTGCGATAATGAGTCTGCAGAATGAAAAACCGAACTGTAATTGGAGAATAACCCTGCTCCAATAATTCATGAGTGCCGGTAAACATTTCATTCAGTGTAATGGTGTTGCCATAACTCTTTCCCATTTTTTTTCCGTTCACGGTAATCATGTTGTTGTGCATCCAGTATTTCACGGGAGGTTTTCCGTTCGAAATACTTGACTGAGCAATTTCGCTTTCATGATGCGGGAAAAGCAAATCCATTCCACCACCATGAATATCGAAAGTGGTTCCCAAATATTTTGTTGCCATGGCAGAGCACTCAATATGCCATCCGGGAAATCCCATTCCCCAAGGCGATTGCCATTGCATGATGTGTTCCGGCGCCGCTTTTTTCCAGAGCGCAAAATCAGCTGCATTGTTTTTCTCTCCCTGATTTTCCAATTCGCGTGAACCGGCAATCATATCATCAAGAATTCTTCCGCTGAGCTTTCCGTAATCATTTCCTTTAGCATACTTCAGCACATCAAAATACACCGAGCCATTTTTCTCATAAGCAAAACCTTTTGCAATTAAATCTTTTATCATTTCAATCTGCTCTACAATGTGACCGGTTGCTGTAGGTTCAATAGATGGTCGCTGGTTGTTGAGCAACTCCATCATGTCATGATAAATGTTGGTATACTTCGTTACGAGTTCCATTGGCTCCAGCATTTCCAATTTAGCTTTTGTGGCAACTTTGTCCACGGCTTCTCTTCCTTCTTCTTCAAAGTGACCGGCATCTGTGATGTTGCGCACATAGCGCACTTTGTAACCAAGATATTTCAGATAACGATACAGCACATCAAAAGTCACATACGGACGCGCATGACCAAGATGTGTTTCGCCGCTCACAGTGGGGCCACACACATACATACCTACATGGGGCGCGTGCAGTGGTTCAAAAATTTCTTTTTCGCGAGTGTAGCTGTTCGTGATTTTTAGTTGCGTCATAGTTTTATTCGGGGCGGTAAAGATAATTTCAGTGAAGCAGTTTGAAATTTATTGAGTCCGCATATATGAAATAATAATTCTTTCGTGCATACAATATTTTTCTTCATTCTGCTTTTAACATTTTCAATTTCATATTTGAAACCCGAATGAGCGAACAGATTGTATCTCTTAATAAGGTATCGAAGCATTACAAAAATTTTATTGCGGTTCAGGATTTATCGCTCACAGTAAATCGCGGCGATGTGTTTGG
>DMRR01000093.1 GCA_003455275.1 Bacteroidota bacterium
CAATGAAAACCCTTCTCATTTCCTTCGCACTTATGCTCTCATTTTTCCAAACACAAAAATCAATTTACGATTACAAGTTTCCTGCACTCGACGGAAAATCGGAAATCAACCTTGCTGACTACAAGGGAAAGAAAATCCTGATTGTGAATGTTGCCTCTGAGTGCGGCTACACTTACCAGTATGAGGACCTGGAAAAGCTCTATGAAAAATACAAAGACAAAATGGTGCTCATTGGTTTTCCATGCAATCAGTTTGGATTTCAGGAACCAGGATCGCCTGAAGAGATTCAGAAATTTTGCACAGAGAAATACAATGTCACATTTCCACTCGCAGCAAAAATTGATGTGAAGGGCGATAAGCAATGTCCGCTCTATCAATGGCTCACGCACAAGCAACTCAACGGAAAAGAGGATTCAGAAGTGAGTTGGAACTTTAACAAGTATCTCATTGATGAAAAAGGAAATTACATCGCTCACTTTACTTCGAAAATAAAACCATTCGACTCGTTGCTGGTGAGTGCTATTGAGAAGAGTTATTGAGGATTTTGTTTTCGATTTTGTATAAGCGATGATTACTTTTAGAGGATAATTTTTCTGTGAAAAAAATATTTGCTACTCTGATTCTTGTTTGCTCGCTTGCGGTTTGTAGGGCGCAGTGGGTGACTATACCCGACCCGAATTTTGTTGCGTGGCTGCAAGCACATTGTTCAAGTGGAATGAATGGAAATTTGATGGATACTACAAGTGGTTATTTTGAGCGTCACACCTCCGGGGTTTTGATTTTCATTTTTCTTTTTTCTAAAATCATTTCATCCACTCGGGATAGTTTCATGATTTGATTTTTTTCTTTCGTCGAAAAAATTATCTGCCAGAAAAAATTTCTTCTACTTTCATTCTCAAAAAAATAATTCGCCTATGAGCCGCCACCAACAATCACGCACTGAGCTACTTCGCTCGCTGAGAAAAGCTTTTCAACTTGCTGTGCTTTCTCAGAAAAAAAATTCTCCTCCGGTAGATGAACTGGCTGATATGATCTCGCAACCGCGCAGTGCTTCGCGAAGAAATTTTTTAAGCAACACTGCAAAAGCTGGATTAGTGTTTGGGGCTGCAGGATTAATTAATGCCTGTAAAAAAGGAAGCGATGCCTTAATGGAAACTGCCGGCATCAATGGAATGAAGAATGAAAGTTGCAATATGAATATTGTAATTGTAGGCGCAGGAATGGCGGGGCTTAATTGCTGTTATCAACTCAAAAAACAAGGCATTGGCTCCAAAGTTTATGAAGCCAGCACTCGTGTTGGTGGAAGAATTTTTACAGCAAGCAATATCATGGCTCCGGGACTTACAACTGAACTCGGAGGCGAATTCATTGACAGCATTCATACTGATATGATTCACCTCGCCCAGGAATTCAATCTTCCGCTAATTGACACTTTTGCTCCCAGCGAAACCTCTCTCGTGTATCAGGATTATTTTTTCAACGGACAACATTATTCCCTTCAGGAGGTGATAGATGCATTTCTTCCTTATGCTTCACAGATTCAAAGCGACATTAATTCTCTGCCGAATGTGATTGTTTACAATAACTATGGCAATGCAGATTTTTACGACAACCAATCCATTTCTCAGTATTTTGATTCCATTGGTATGACGGGATGGATTCGTGAAGCGCTTGAAGTAGCTTACCTTACAGAGTATGGCCGCGAAGTAGATGATCAATCAGCAATTAATTTTCTTTATCTCTTCTCTCCTGATACTTCTGCAGGAACCTTCGACATTTTTGGTGAGAGCGATGAGCGCTACAAAATTTCAGGCGGCAATCAGCTGGTGATAAATAAAATTTATGAGCAGGTGCAAACAAGTGTTACACTGGAGCGGAAACTGGTTAAACTTTCAAAGCTCGCTAACAACACATACAAACTATGGTTTGAAAAACCGAACGGCACAACAATTCAGATTACGGCTGATGCAGTAGTGCTCACGCTTCCATTTACCATTTTGCGAACAGTTGATCTTTCAGGAGTAACTCTTCCTTCATGGAAAACCAATGCAATTCAAAATCTTGGTTACGGTACTAATGCGAAACTTATGCTTGGATTTAATTCACGCTACTGGCGATCTCAAGGATATACCGGCTACAATTTTTCTGACACCGGAATGCAAACAGGTTGGGATAACAGCGAACTGCAAGGCGGTATCAAGGGTGGCTATACTGTTTTTCTGGGAGGAAACCTTGGAATTGATTTAGGGAGCGGAACTGCTGAATCACAGAAAAATATTTACTTGCCAAAACTTGAACAGATATGGAATGGTATTTCATCTCAGTATAATGGCAATGTTCAGCGGATGCAATGGCCTTCGCAGCCATACACACTCGGGAGTTATGCGTGTTACCGGCCGGGGCAGTTTCAAACCATTTGTGGTGCAGAGCGAAAAGAAGTTGGCAATTTATTTTTTGCAGGCGAACACTGCTCACTCAATTTCCAGGGATATATGAATGGCGCTGCTGAAACCGGAAAGCGGGCTGCAAGTAAAATTATTGAAACACTTTGCGGTGGCGGCGGAAGGGTGGAAGAAGAAGCTGAAGGGAAAGTGATGCAGTATTAAATTTCCGTGTGAATTTTTTCTTGTTGTTGTAAAAAAAACTAAATCAATTAATGCCTTCTCAAATATCTCTGATCACATATAATGTAAACGGAATCCGCGCTGCCATGAAAAAAGGTTTGACGGATTGGCTGAAAGAAAACAAATACGACATTGTATTGATGCAGGAAACAAAAGCGCAGCCGGAGCAAATTGATGTGAAAGAATTCGAACAACTCGGTTACCATCACTTCTGGTTTTCGGCTGAGAAAAAAGGATACAGCGGTGTGGGCATTCTCACTAAAATAAAACCAGACCAAATCAAACTCGGAATCTCGAATGATAAATATGATAATGAAGGTCGCGTAATTCGAATGGATATTGGCGACACCACTTTCATCAACACTTATTTCCCGAGCGGAACATCTGGTGATGTTCGACAGGAATTCAAGTTTGAATTTTTAAATGATTACCTCAACTGGTTGAATGATTTCAGGAAGAAAAGAAAAAAAATTATTCTCTCAGGCGATTACAATATCTGTCACAATGAAATTGACATTCACGATCCGAAAGGAAATAAAAACTCTTCAGGGTTTCTTCCTGAAGAGCGCGCATGGATGACAAAATTTTTTGAGAGCGGCTGGGTAGATACTTTCCGCCGGTTCAATCAATCGCCGCATCAATATACCTGGTGGAGTAATTTTTTTAATGCACGCGCCAACAACAAGGGCTGGCGGATTGATTACCACAACGCGACCAGGGAATTGGAAAATGATTTAGTGTCTTCAGAAATTCTTCCTGATGTAAAACACAGCGACCATTGTCCGGTGCTGCTGAAAATAAAATTGTAATTATTTCAGGTAAAACCTGCTGAGCAGAATTTCCTTCTCAACTTTTTCAGGAAGAAAATTCTTAGCTGATTTTTTTTCTTCAATCATTTTTCGAATATCGGTTGAAGAAATTTCCATCAATGGTGATGAAAGAATTTTCACATGGGCATTTTTAGTTAGCTGAGTTTTTATTTTTTCAGTCCTGGGGTAAACCAGGATTTCATAGCTGCTCAATATTTTTTCGTAATCCTTCCAGCGCTCAAACTTTTCTAAATTATCAGAACCCATGATAAGTGAAAATTCATTCTGAGGAAACTTCTTCTTCAATTCATCAAGAGTATTGATTGTATAACTGGGAAGCGGAAGATTAAACTCTGTGTCACACGCTTTGAAATCAGGTTTTCCTTCAATTGCAAGCTGAACCAGATGAAGCCGCGCCTTATCAAACAGCAACTCCATGTTTTTCTTCAATGGATTCTGCGGACTGACAACGAACCATATTTTTTTCAAATCAGTATTCTTCAGCACAAACTCCGCAACTGAAATATGTCCGTTGTGAATGGGATTAAATGTGCCGAAGTAGAGTCCGATTTTCATTACATAAAATTAACTCAGTCCTAAATCCTTCTTCAGTTTCGAATCAATATCGGAGGGAGCATCGAGCATCATGTCGCGACCGGCATTGTTTTTCGGGAATGCAATGAAGTCGCGGATGTAATCGAGATTGGAAATTACAATGGAGCAAAACCGATCGAACCCAAAAGCAATTCCTCCATGCGGAGGCGCTCCGTATTCAAATGCATTGAGAATAAATCCGAATTTAAAATTCGCTTCTTCGGGTGTGAGTCCAAGCAGTGAAAACATTTTCTCCTGTTTCTCTCGGTTATGAATGCGGATACTTCCGCTCGAAAGTTCAACTCCGTTAATCACCACATCATACGCATTGGCGCGAACCGCACCTGGATTTGATTGGAGCAATTCATCATCTTCATTTTTCCATGAGGTGAAAGGATGATGCATGGCGTTGAATCTTTTTTCTTCTTCATCCCACTCAAGCAATGGAAAATCCAAAACCCACAGCGGTTTGAATTCATTTGCATTGCGAAGCCCGAGACGATTTCCCAATTCGAGCCGCAGCTCGCTCATTGCTTTTCTTGTTTTTGCAAGCGGACCGGAGAGAATCAAAATCAAATCGCCCGACTTCGCCTTGCAGTATTCAGCAATTTTTTTCAAATCATCTGCAGAATAAAATTTATCTACTGAAGATTTGAATGTTCCATCGGTGTTGCACTTAATGAAAACCAATCCGCCTGCACCAATCTGCGGGCGCTTCACCCATTCAGTGAGTTCGTCGGTTTGTTTGCGCGTGTATTCGCTGCATCCTTCTGCAACAATTGCAATCACTGCTTCTGCATCGTCAAACACCTTAAAATTTTTTCCTGAAACAACTTCCTTGATTTCCTGAAGTTTCATTTCAAATCTTAAGTCAGGTTTGTCGTTGCCATAGTATTTCAAACAATCAGCGTAACTCATTCTCGGAAAATCTCCAAGGTCAAGTCCGCGCACTTTTTTGAAAACATATTTCACCATTCCCTCGAACATTTGCAACACATCTTCCTGCTCAACAAAAGACATCTCACAATCTATCTGCGTGAATTCAGGTTGTCTATCTGCACGCAAATCTTCATCGCGAAAGCAGCGAACGATTTGATAATACTTATCGAAGCCCGCCACCATTAACAGTTGCTTAAATGTTTGTGGTGATTGAGGCAGCGCATAAAAATTTCCAGGACTCAATCTCGATGGAACAACAAAATCTCTCGCACCTTCGGGAGTTGATTTAATCAACACTGGAGTTTCTACATCCGCAAAACCTTGTGCATCCATATACTCACGCACAGCTCGAGCAACCTGATGGCGCTTCAGTAAATTTTCTTTAATCACATTGCGGCGCAAATCGAGGTAGCGATATTTCATTCTTATATCATCGCCTCCATCGGTTTCATCTTCAATTGTGAACGGTGGAAGTTTTGATTCATTCAGCACATCAAGTTTTTCTACTTTGATTTCAATATCGCCGGTAGGCATTTGTGCGTTCTTGCTTGCGCGCTCATTCACAATTCCTGTTGCAGCAATTACAAATTCGCGACCGAGTGATTTTGCTTTTTCTGCGAGCGGAGAATTGCTGTCGAAAAAAAGTTGAGTGATTCCATAACGGTCTCGCAGGTCAATGAAAATTAAATTGCCAAGATTGCGCACGCGCTGCACCCATCCGGCAAGCGTTACAGTTTTACCAATATGTTCTGTTCTCAATTCACCACAAGTATTTGTCCGATACATTTTTTGTTATAGAAAATTTTTAAGTGCCGCGAAGCTAATTTGAAGATTTGGAGATTTGATAATTTGAAGATGAATACTTGTTGTCTTTTACTGATTAATTTCAACTACCTACCTGCATTCTCTGCTTCCGAAACTGCATCTCATAAAGCTTTGCGTAAATACCGTTGAGTGAAATCAGATCTTCATGTGTTCCGCATTCTTTCAGTTCTGCATGATCCATCACTAATATGCAATCTGATTTTTGAATGGTGCTGAGCCGGTGCGCAATGATGATGCTCGTTCTGTTGTTCACCATTTTTTCTATAGCCTGCTGAATGACATGTTCGCTCTCTGTATCAATTGATGAGGTTGCTTCGTCGAGAATAAGAATAGCAGGATTGTGAACCAGCGCCCGAACAAATGAAATCAGTTGCCGTTGGCCAAGTGAGAGTGTGGCTCCGCGCTCGCGAACTTCATAGTTGAAACCGCCCGGCAATCGCAGAACAAATTCTTCGACTCCACATAGTTGCGATGCTTTCACAATTTCTTCTTTCGAAATATTTTCATCATGCAGTTTTATGTTATCGTATACAGACCCGCTGAAAAGAAAAACATCTTGCAACACAAGTCCCATGTTTTTGCGAAGCGAGTAAACATCATATTCGCGGATGTCAATTCCATCAATCAATATTTTCCCTTGTTGAATATCATAGAAACGCATTAGCAGATTGATGATGGTGCTTTTGCCGGAACCGGTTGCTCCTACAATCGCAAGTGTTTCGCCTGCCTTTGCACTGAATGAAATATTTTTTAAAACAAAATTCTCATCATCATATGCAAACCACACATTCTCAAATTTGATTTCTCCGCGGAGTTTTCCGGCAGAAATTTTTCCGGTGTTCTGGATCCGGTCTTCGCTGTCAATCAGTTTAAAAACTCTTTCGGCCGCCACCATTCCCATTTGCAGCGTGTTGAATTTATCTGCCAGCATTCTGATAGGGCGAAACAATAAGTTGATACAAAAAATAAATGTGAGCAGCATTCCCGGCGAAGTGAATCCTTTCAGATAACTACCCGACCAATACCAGACAAGCAGGGCAACCGAGAGCGCAGAAATAATTTCCACCATCGGAAAAAAAATACTGTAATACCAGTTGCTGCTGATGTGTGCGGTGCGGTGTGCTTTGTTTATGTCCATGAATTTTTTCATCTCACGCTCTTCGGCCGTAAAAAGTTGAACTACACTCATCCCCGTGAGGTGCTCCTGCACAAATGAATTGAGGCGCGCCACCTGATTGCGGACATCTGTGAAAGACTTTTTTATTCCACCTTTAAAAATGTATGCAGTGAGAATAAGGAATGGAAGGATACTCATGGCAACGAGCGTCATTTTCCATGAAAGCACAAACATGTAAACTAGTACAACAACAATTGTGAGCAAATCGCTTAAGATGGTAATGATTCCTTCTGAAAAAATATCATTGATAGTTTCTACATCATTGACAGTTCGGGTTGTGGTAATGCCAACCGGAGTCTTATCAAAGAACCGAACATTCAGATGCAACAGATGGCTGAAGACTTTCACTCTCAAAGATTGAATAACGGATTGCCCAAGCCATGCAGTAAGGTAGGTGAAAGTGAGAGACAGCAATGATTGAATGATAAGAGAAATCAGTATGAATCCGCTCATGCTTATCAGCATCGGATAATTTCCTTTCATGATGTAGCGGTCGAGCGTGATTTGAATAAGGAAGGGATTAAGAATGCTCAAACCCGCCATTAATACCGCTATGAAAAGAGAGAAATAAAATTTTCGTTTGTGGGGGGCAGCCAACCGCAAAATCCGAAACAGTAAACTGAAATCAATAAGTCGGTTGAGAATTTTTTTCAAGAGCCATCAAAAGTATGGATTAATCCATTTTATCTATCGCTTACATTTGTAATTCATGATTTCGTCCCGCAAATTCTTTCTGACTTTAATAATTTGTATTTTCAATTTAATAGTGAAAGCACAAACAACTCAGGAGCAGTTTGGACAAAACCGTGTGCAGTATCAGGACTTCTTCTGGTCTTATTATCAAACCGATCGTTTTTCGGTCTATTATTATTTAGGAGGGCAAGACCTGGGAAAATTCACCATCATAGAAGCAGATAAAGAAATTGAAAGTGTTGAGAATGCACTTGAATATAAGTTGAATGATAGGGTGGATATAATCATTTATAACAACCTCTCCGATCTTAAACAATCAAATATTGGTGTGAGTGTAGAACAAGAAAATGCCGGCGGCACCACTAAGATTATTGGAAATAAAATGTTTGTCTATTTCAATGGCGACCATAATGATTTGCTTAGACAAATTCGTGAAGGAATTGCAAAAATTTCCCTCGATAATATGATGTTCGGAAGCAACATTCAGGAGGTTTTGCAAAATGCAGTGCTACTGAATCTTCCACCATGGTTTACTGAAGGCCTTGCTTCCTACATTGGCGAAAGCTGGAATACAGATTTAGACAATCAACTCCGCAATGGAATTCTTTCAGGTAAATACAAAAATTTCAGCAAACTCACCGGCGATGATGCACGGTTTGCAGGGCATGCATTGTGGCATTATATAGAGAAAAATTACGGCGCAACTTCAATCCCCAACATTCTTTATCTTACAAGAATTAACCGAAGTGTAGAAGCAGGTTTCCAGTTTGTGATAGGAAAAACTATGAAGCAATTGATTTCTGACTTTTTCAATTTCTACAGCAATCAGTTTTCATTGGAAAAAGCAGGAAGAACCGATGTAAATTCAATTGACAAAATCCCGATTCGTACCCGAAAGGAAAGGAAGTATTATCAGTTTAAACCAAATCCTGATTTCAGTAAAGTGGCATATGCTGAAAATGAAATTGGCAAATACAAAGTGCGGGTTTATGACCTTGAGAAAAAGAAGCGCAACACTTTCTTGCGCGGAGGTTTCAAAAGCCTCACTCTTCCTGCAGACTATTCATTTCCCCTAATTGCATGGGATCCCTCCGGAACCAAACTCGCATTGATAATTGAGAAGCGGGGAAAAGTTTTTCTTCGGGTGTATGATTTCGAAGAGAAGAAAAATACAGAACGCAGCCTGCCGAATTTTCAGAAAATACTCAGCATCTCATTTGGAGCTGATGCCAAAACAATTGTGATGAGTGCTATCAATAAGAGCCAGAGTGATATTTATCTTTACAATTATCTCTCAGGCAACATCACACAAATCACAAATGATTTTTATGATGACCTTGACCCGCACTATATCAAACTTCCAAATAGAAATATTGTGGTTTGGAGTTCTAACCGGTTAGACGACACTTTGAGAACCGGAGCATTGGATACCCTGATGCCGGTTGGTCAGTTTGATTTGTATTACTACAATTTGAAATCAAAAAGCAAACTTCTGACCCGAGTAACCAATACGCCATATGCAAATGAATCTATGCCGGGTAGCTATAACGAAAATTTCTTTTCTTATATCAGTGATCAGAATGGAATTAAAAACCGGTATGTGGCCGACATCGATTCATTTCTTGACCACTACGATCACTATTATTTCTTTTCAGATTCTACGGTAGTAAATCCAAAATACAATATCGATTCACTTATTAATGCAGGAATCCTGGTAGCTGATTCATTAAAAAAAATTCCGGTTTACAGAGATAAAACTCATTCTTTTCCGAACACAAATTTTAATAAAAGTATTCTGGAAGAAGAAAATGCGTTGAAAGCAGGAAAGACTGCAGAACTTTTTTATTCAAATGGGAAATATCTTTTCTGTCAGTCAAAAAATGAAAAGCAAATTGACACACTAAATCTTTCACCACTCATTAACAGCAGCTATTCACAGCAGCTGGCTGATAAACTTTCACTTGAAGAAAAAAAGAAACTCATGAAACCGGCGCTCGCAGATTCTTCAGGAAAAATTTCTGATACAACTAAAATTGATATTAATAATTACATTTTTCAAAGTGAATTTTCTAATAAACCTGTTACCGGAATTACTAATGAAAATGAAAAGCCATTAAATGTTACTTCGAAAAAGGACTGGCGTTTAAAACTTCGGCGCATTATTCCGTACTCTCCGTTGTTTGCGACTGACTTTGTAGTGTCTCAGCTCGACAATAATCTCATCATAAACCGATATCAAAGTTTTGCTTCCAATGGCGGAATATTTATGAATCCCGGAACCAATGGTTTAATTAAAGTAAGCACTGTTGATCTATTTGAAGATTACCGTTTCACTGGCGGGTTCAGACTGCCAACCAATCTTGGTGGCAGCGAATACTTTTTTTCTTTTGATGATATAAAAAAGCGTTTGGATAAACATTATACTTTTTACAGAAAAGTTGATACGCGTGTTTATAATGCAAATCCACTGTGGGCTTATCCGGTTTACGCAAAATCTAAAACCAACTACCTCGAAGCCAATTTTAATTACGCGATTGATGTAACAAAAAGCATCCGGGGTATTGCATCCTATCGTCAGGAAAAACTTGTATTTCTTTCCTCAGACAGTTTCAGTTTGAGATTAAAGGATTACAATGAAAACTGGATAGCTATGCGCGGAGAATATGTTTTTGATAACACGCTAAAAATTCAAACCAACATATTGGAAGGAAGCCGATATAAATTTTACAGTGATGTAATGCGACTTGTTCAGAAGAATGGTCCGTTTCTTTTTGTAGCAGGTGTGGATTATCGTCACTATCAAAAAATTCACCGCAACATTATTTGGGCAACGCGAATTAATGCAGCAACAAGTTGGGGAAGCGGAAAAGTGGTATACTATCTCGGCGGTATGGATGGTTGGCTTTTCCCGACTTTCAATACTAATACCGATGTAAGCTTGACTTCTGGTTATGCATTTCAATCGCTTGCTCAAAACCTGCGGGGCTTCAATCAAAATATTCGCAACGGAAATTCTTTTGCATTAGTGAACACAGAAATCCGTTTTCCAATTTTTAGTTATTTGATTAATTCTCCTATCCGTTCTGAATTTTTCAAAAACTTTCAACTCACCGCTTTCGCAGATGCGGGAACTGCATGGCAGGGATTTTCACCGTATAGCGAAAACAATCCATTCAACTCTACCGTGATTGAAGAAGGGCCGATTACTGTAAATGTTAATTATTTCCGCGAGCCGATTGTGGCTGGTATAGGCTGGGGAATGCGAACTACATTTTTCGGATACTTTGTTCGCCTCGATTGGGCCCGCGGTTGGGATAGTGGTATACTAAACAAACATGTTTGGTACTGGGGGCTTGGTTTCGATTTCTAACAATTATTTTTCTCTGTCATTGGCAGTTGAAAGCTTGCAAAAAAAAACGCCCTGTTCGCGGGAAAACCGGACAGGGCGTTTTTATTAAATTGTTGCTGGAGCTAAATCTTAATGACCAATGAAACTGTTCAAATCAGAAACAGAAGATTCAAATTCGAAGGCATCATTCACTTTGAAATAATTTCCCTTGTCATAAGTATGAGCATAAGCAAACTTTGCAAAATCAAGTTTGCTCGCTTCAAAATCAAATAACTGCATTACTTCTTTTACCTGGTCTGCGGTAAGGCAGTTGCTTCCTACAATTTGCTTAGCGATTTCAAGTTTGGTGCTCTCAAAATCTTTCGCAGCGATTGAACTTTTTGCAGAAGCAAAATCTCCCGGCATCATCGGCATTGGACAACCAACCGGCCCTGCATAACCCGGAACATAAACTGTAGTTGTGGTAGTTTGTGTTGCCATCGGATCAACCACCACAACGCCTCCGGTTGTGGTAGTAGTGGTAGTTTGACTGTAAGTAGTTGTAGACTGAGTAGTGCCGGTTGTTCCGTCATTTACATTTACATTCATTCCTATTCCAACGCCCCCAAGGTTCATTCCTACATTCATATTTACATTATCAGAAGGATCTCCGGTAGTGGTGGTTGTAGTTGTGGTTTGCTGAACTGTTCCAGTTCCTGTAGGAGTTGTAACTACTGTAGTTGTAGTAGGAGCAGGAGATCCATAAACAACTACAAATTGATTTGGAGCAGGAGGAGCATTTGGAACAATAGGAACCATGTTCAATGCACGCAAAACATATTCACCTTTGTTATTCTTTGTGATATTGTATGTGTATTCACCGGGAGAATTGAAGTAAATCATTTTGTCAATATCAGGGAAATTATTGTTTTCAAAAATGATTTTCGCTTTGTAATTGGGGGCTATCAACCCTTCTACTTTGACATTGGTTTGGGCATCCGGATTTTGTTTAACTCCATTGATTACGACCCAAAATTTTTCACCTTGTTCAGCGAAAAAAATGCAGTTTGATTGCGCGTTTGCTCTAAACATCAGACTAAGGATGCATACAGAGATTAGTGTAAAGTATTTCATTGATTAAAATTGATTTTTGGATGTCGCCTTTGCCAACGACTGTGCCAAAGGTGATTAAAATTTCGGATTGACAAAATCCGCAACGGAGTTTTCATGCCCGCAATCACATTTTATCTTTATTCAATATTTTTATTTTCGCCAGCCCAACATTAATAATATGAATTTTCAACTGACCGAAGAACAACTTGCAGTGCGCGATGCAGCACGGAATTTTGCTAAGACCGAATTGCTGCCCGGCGTGATTGAGCGCGACGAGCACCAGAAGTTTCCGAAGGAGCAAATGAAAAAACTGGCGGAGCTTGGTTTCCTCGGCATTATGGTTTCGCCTGAATATGGCGGAGCAGGAATGGACACCATTTCTTATGTGCTGGCAATGGAAGAAATTTCGAAAGTAGATGCGAGTGCTTCGGTGGTGATGAGTGTAAATAATTCACTCGTGTGCTGGGGATTGGAAACTTATGGAACAGAAGAGCAGAAGAAAAAATATCTCGCGCCACTTGCACAGGGAATGAAGGATGGCGAATTATACATTGGCGCATTTTGTCTGAGCGAACCTGAAGCCGGCTCTGACGCTACATCACAGCGCACTACTGCAATTGACAAAGGCGATCACTATGTTTTGAACGGAACAAAAAATTGGATAACCAATGGAGGAACTTGTTCAGTTTATCTCGTGATGGCGCAAACCGATGTGGCGAAAGGAAGCCATGGTATCAATGCATTTATTGTAGAGAAAAATTCGAAAGGAGTAACTGTTGGTGCGAAAGAAAATAAACTTGGCATTCGCGGAAGCGACACCCACAGCATCATGTTTCAGGATGTGATTGTTCCGAAAGAAAACAGAATAGGCGACGATGGTTTTGGTTTCAAGTTCGCAATGAAAACTCTTGCCGGGGGAAGAATCGGAATTGCATCGCAGGCATTGGGAATTGGTTCAGGTGCTTATGAATTGGCGCTTGCTTATTCAAAACAACGCAAGGCATTCGGAAAAGAAATCATGCATCACCAGGCAATTCAATTCAAGCTGGCTGATATGGCTACTGAAGTGGAAGCCGCGCGCTTGCTGTGTTTGAAGGCAGCATGGGAAAAAGACCATCATCTTGATTACACGCTCAGCGGCTCTATTGCAAAAGTTTATTCTTCAGAAATGGCGATGCGCACTACTGTAGAAGCTGTGCAGGTTCACGGTGGTTATGGTTTCGTGAAAGAGTATCATGTAGAGCGATTGATGCGCGATGCAAAAATTACTCAGATCTATGAAGGCACTTCAGAAGTGCAGCGCATTGTGATTTCGAGGTCGGTGTTGAAGTAACCGCATCATAATTAATTATCTGTTATTAGTTATTTGTGAATACAACTATGTATTCTATGCCACTATGTGGTTAAGGAATTGGGTTGTTTCACTCTCGGCAAATTCTTCTGATAGTATTTACAAACTTCCGTAAGTCCACACTCACTGCATTTAGGATTGCGCGCTACACACACATAGCGCCCGTGAAGTATGAGCCAGTGATGAGCACGCGAAATGAGTTCTTCAGGAATGTATTTCACTAATTGTAATTCTGTTTGCAAAGGATTTTTTGCGCCGCGCGTTAACCCGATGCGCGCGCTCACACGATGCACATGTGTGTCCACTGCCATCTTCGGCTGATTGAATAAACACGATACAATCACATTCGCTGTTTTTCTTCCCACGCCCGGAAGCTTCTGCAATTCATCCGTGTCTGAAGGAACTACTCCACTGAATTTTTCCATCAGCATTTTACTCAGCCCAATCAGGTGTTTCGTCTTGTTATTCGGATAGCTGATGCTTTTTATGTAGGGAAAAACTTCTTCGAAAGTGGCGCGCGATAATTTTTCTGCAGTCGGAAATTTTTTGAAGAGTGCAGGAGTTGTCATGTTCACCCGCTTGTCGGTGCATTGGGCTGAAAGCACAACCGCTACAAGAAGTTGAAACGGGTCTTCATAATCCAATTCAGTTTCTGCTGATGGATTATGTTTTTGAAAATAATCGATGACATCGTCAAATAATTCTTGCCGGGACATGAATACAATCAATATTTATAAAACCCTTCCCCTGATTTTTTTCCGAGCTTCCCTTCATCCACTAATTTTTGTTGAGTAACACTTGGCTTGAATTTCTCTTCGTGATTCATCAATTCATAAAGCGATTTCGTGACATTCAGATTTGCATCCACGCCAATCAAATCAATCAGCTTGAATGGTCCCATTTTAAATCCGGTTGCCTCCATGAGCGCATCAATAGTTTCCGCATCTGCAATTCCTTCCTCCAGAATTTTGATTGGCTCGGTGTGATAGAGTTTTCCAATGCGATTGACAATAAAACCCGGGCGGTCTTTCGCCATCACCGGATGCTTGCCAAATTTTTTTGTAAGTTCAAAAATTGTTTGAGCTATTTCGGGTGCAGTTTCTTTTCCTGAAACAACTTCCACCAATTTCATTAAGTGAGGAGGATTGAAGAAGTGCATACCAACCACAAGCATCAGCACCATTTATTCTCATA
>DMRR01000129.1:0-296 GCA_003455275.1 Bacteroidota bacterium
TCAATGTTCCTGATGAGACAATTGGATAATAATTCTTTTCGTCTTCTGAAATATTTTTTCTCAGGAGATTTTTCCAATCATGCAGTTGATGGTTATTTGAGCGCACACTTTGGATTTCCTTCTTCAGCAATTGATGTTTTGATGTCCGTGATCGGGATAATTATTTTATTGACTATCATCTTCCGTTTCATTCCCTTTACTCAGCGATTAACTTTTTGTCTTTCTGGAATTATTGGGGCCCCTCTTGGCTATTACTTGTGGCTGATTCAATTCGGGAAATACATTTTGCCTTGAAA
>DMRR01000129.1:689-16503 GCA_003455275.1 Bacteroidota bacterium
GCGATGAACCTTGCGGCTGCAAAGCTTTTAGAGAAAGGTCACATACCTATCATTGGAATGAATGCGGCTCTGCCAATTGTAGAGCGCGCAAATATTCCTGATAAATACAAAGCGACAATGGATATTTCGCTTGCAGTAATTAATCAGTGCGAAGCCATTCTAATTCTTGCAGAAAGCCCCGGCGTGATTAAGGAAAGAGATTTAGTGCTGAAGAACGGAGGAAAAATTTTTTACTCGATTGATGAAATTGAAAATACCATTCAATCACCGGACATTTAACTTTTCCAAAGTTTGAAACTTTGGAAAAGTTTTTCAATCAACTTGTATTTACGAATAACTGAAAACGACGAACGAATAACTCTATCTCGTATTGAGATTCCATCCCAATCCGAATGATAATCTCAAATCAGAAATATTCTGCCGGCGGAATGCATCATTTACATAAGCAAAATTTCCACGAAGCTGCATAAACACATGAAAGAAGGAACCATAATATGCAAGCGTTCCACATAAACTGATATTGGGAACTATTTCCTTCAATGAAGAATATTTTCCTAACTCCGGGTTATCAGAACTGATAAAACTTAAACCCGGTTGCAGTGCTGTAGAAAAGTCTGTATGCTTTCCCATTGGAGCATGAAAACAAGGGCCCGAAAAAAGTGAGTGATTGTTCTTAGGGTAAATGCTGTCCGGGCCAATATTAAAATAGCTTTCACTCATCCATCCGAATTTATCCTGAACCAGGTATTCAAGTTCGCCCTGAACATAATAGCGGTTGTTTTGTCCGCTTCCATATGCAAGCGATGCCTCAGCTCGTAACAATCCCTTGTGCGCTGCGAATGCATAAGATTTTTGCTGTGCATTAGTTCCAATTGAATTGAGCAGCAATGCGAGAACAAAAATTTTTCTCATGATTTTTTCTGAAATAAATAATAGGTGAATGAAATTGTTCCAAGAATGTGTCCATCGAAACTGGTGCCGTCTTCCTGGCTGATTGCATATGCCACATTACTATTATCAAACAAGAGATTTACATCCTTTGTAAGATGAATCATGTACTGAATCTCGCCGCATAATTCAATTCGTGAAGTAGGAAAATATGAAATCCCTGTTCCGGCCTGAGTCGCAATGCTGAAAATGGGGCCAACCTCCCGCGGATATTCCGGAACAATCCAATTGAAACTAATAAGTGTGTCAACAAAACCAACTTTTGTCCAATCAAAACACTGGCCTGCTTCAATAAATGGAATTAGTTTATGAGTTTGATAACCTGATTTGTTAAGAGCGAATTGCACCGACCATCCAATGTGTGTATCTTTTCGATATCCGTTATTTCCTGCAGATGAATTCATGTAGTCAAGAAACCATTCGGAATTTACACGATGCGCAAAAATGATTTTGTGCTGACCTCCGGCCCCAAACCCACTTGCATTATCACCGAGGAAAACGCTCCCTGTTGAGCGGACGCCAAACCCAAATGATCCCCGTGGAATGTCATTTACATCTTGGGCGGATGCAGTTTGAAAACTAAAAATTAATGCATGAAGGAAAAAAATCAGCGTAGCTGAAACAATCAATTTTTTCATAGAATCGATTTCTGATTTAACGCAATGTATATGAAAATTATTTTGCGAAGTGTATACTGACTAACGGTTAAATGTTAGGGTGTATCAGAATTCATCGTCACTTAAAAAAACATTTCGCCCTCAAAAACCCTGTAGCACTTATTTTGCTCAAGCATTTTTTTTAGATGAACAAAACACTACGCAACTTCAGCCGGAAACTTCTTACCTATTTTCTACGAGGATTACTGGTGGTAGCGCCTGCGGCTATCACAATTTATATCGTTGTTGCTTTCATTCAGTTTGCCGATAGAATTCTTCCGGTAAAGTATCCCGGACTTGGTGCTATTATAATTGTGATCAGCATCACAATCATAGGTGTTTTTTCATATACACTTTTCTTTCGGTGGTTTCTCTCCGGCATGGATGAATTGCTGCGCCGGACCCCTCTTACCAAAATGATTTATACAAGCATCAAAGATTTGTTTGGTGCATTTATGGGTGAAAAAAAAATGTTCAATCAACCGGTAATGGTACTAATGTTTAAAGAAGCAGGAATTCATAAGATAGGTTTTATTACTCAAAAAGATTTAAGTGAATTTGGTATTCAAGATCTGGTTGCAGTTTACTTTCCTCATTCTTATAATTTCAGCGGCAATCTGTACCTGGTACCAAGAGAAAACATAAAACCGCTTGAGAATTTTCCTTCTGCCGACGCATTAAAATTTGTAGTAAGCGGTGGAGTAGTAAATGTTTCTGATGAAGAAAAAAAATAAATGAAAAAGATTTGTTCTCTCGCTTTCCTATTTGTTGTTTTTATCAGCACCCGTGTTGACAGCTGGGGATTTTACGGGCACTCTCGAATTAATCGAATTGCAGTATTCACACTTCCGCCTCAAATGCTTTCATTTTACAAAGACAATATTGAATTTCTGACAACACACGCGGTTGATCCGGACAAAAGAAGATATGCAATAAAAGAAGAAGCTCCCCGCCACTACATTGATTTGGATCGATATGGAAAATATCCATATGCCGATGTGCCTCATCATTGGAATGACGCTGTGGCTCACTTTGGAGAAGATACACTGAATGCCCATGGAATTGTACCATGGTATGTCAATACAATGTTTTATCGTTTGGTCGATGCTTTCAAAGAAAAAAATAAATTCAAAATCCTTCACTTGAGCGCCGACATTGGACACTATATAGCCGACGCGCATGTTCCCCTGCATTGCACTCGTAATTACAACGGCCAACTAACCGGCCAAACGGGAATTCACGCTTTCTGGGAAAGCCGACTGCCTGAATTATATGGAGAAAATTATGATTACTTCGTTGGCAAAGCCGAGCTAATTGATAATACTTCAGACTTTATCTGGAAAGTAGTTTTGACAAGTGCTTCAGAAGTGGACAGTGTTCTTTCGATTGAAAAAAAACTAAGTCAGGAGTTTCCAACAGACAAAAAATATTCATACGAACAAAGAGGAGATATCACTGTGAGAGTTTATTCAGAAGAATACTCAAAAGAATATTCAAATCGTTTGCAGGGAATGGTAGAAAGAAAAATGCGGGCTGCAATTTTAGCTGTTGGTAGTTTCTGGTATACAGCATGGGTAACCGCTGGCAAACCAGATTTATCAACTCTTAAAGATGTTCAGTTATCTGCTGATGATTTAAAAGAACTTGACCAACTGGATGAGAACTGGAAGGCAGGAAAAATTATTGGTCGAGAGGAGGAATAATAAAAAAGGCGCCCCGAAACCGTGGGCGCCTTTTGAAAAATAATTTTATGCAATCAGAATGACCACAGGTCGTGTTCCCATGTGAAAATTTCATCCTTGATTTTTTCAGACTCCATTAAGGCATCCACACCGGTTTTGTAATCCTGAATTCTCCGGTCAAACACATTTGATTCCTTAATTATATAACTGCTGAATAATCTAGATTCAAATAAATCATCATAGCTAAATCTAACCGCATCATTCTTTGGATTGTAAACATCTTCCTTTACCAGTATTGGTCGAAGGTCAGGATAGTAAGCCCAAAAGAGAGGCAAATCACCAAGAGTTGGATCGGTAAACAGGGGAGCAATTCCAATTATTCTTACTTGAAGGGTTGAGGTTTCCTTGTCGAAAAACCAATCTTCTTTTACCCGGTATTTCTTAACCAATGTAAAATCGGGTTCATTGAATACAGCAGTATCGCCAATGATTTCACCTGTAAGTTTATCATATTTTGGAATAGTGTCCCAACCGGCTCCGCACTTCTTTATTGCATCGGCAAAAGAAACGGTAGATAAAAAATTGTCTTCGCCGAAACCTGTGATTTCACCCTTTTCAAGAGCTCCCATCATAATCTCAATCAAAGGTTTAATATCCTGCCAATCCTGATGAAAATATTTGAAAGGAAGATTTAATTTTTCATCCACATCAATAACTCTCCAGATTCTTTTTTCCCAGAACACATCCGATTCGCGAATGTGATCATAAGGAATTACTTCTCTCTCCGAAGGAGAAACTCTGTCATAGAATCCATCCCTTCTCTGAGGACCTTCTGTTACCTGAGCCTTACTGAAAAAAGGAACAAACAACAGAAAAATAAGAATGAAATTTATTGTGTGCTTCATGATGAAGTATTTAATTAATTTCTAAACTGATCGGGCTGAGTGAACGGGTAGTTCCATCAGGTCCTTTTGCTTTAATGTTTCTAATGATGATTTGATCGCCAGGTTTTGCTCCCTGAATTTTAGCCAGAATATCGCCACTCCAGGCCATACCAGAATTTGATTTAATGTAAGGGTCCTGACGCTTTGCAATGAAGATGAAGTCATAAGAAGTAACCTGGAAATTAACTCCCTGGAAATAGAAATCCTTTAATTGAGCGATAACGCCAGGCGAGGCTTTCAATTCACCGGTTTTAATCTTTCCTTCTGTTTTACCTGCAACAATTGCTACCGGATCCGGAATTCTTTTAACAACAAATTCAGTTCCTGTTCCAACTTGTTTTTTTGTTCCGTCTATATTTTCAGCTATAACATTAATCTTGATTTTTTGTCCGATCATATTTGCCGGCATATTCGCAACATATTTTCCATTTGAACCAGTGAAGGAACCGCCAGTTGCTGATGCTGAAATTTTATTTGCAGCATAACCGGGAACTGAAACTGAGAATGGATTTGGAATACCAGCATAAATGATGTTCAGATTGTCAGAGGATATTACAGCAGAACTTTTTGCTGAAGTGTATGCAGATTCAAAAGGATAATAAATGGCACTGCCATCGGGTCCTGTTACCTTTACGGCTCCGGAATATTTTCTTTCTCCTTCACCGCTTGCACCTGCTTCATACTTACCCATACCGCCCTCAACTTTTATCGAGTTTCCGCCAGTAACTGGATTCTCTTTTGTTTCAATATAATTTCCAAATTCATCCTTAGTAGCATTTGAATTCAATCCTCCAATAATCACCTCGGGATTCTGAGTAGAATTAAATGCCGCAACAAATATGTCTGCTTTGTATGTCTGACCTTCTACAACATAACTGCTTGGTGCAATTACCCTTGCTGTGAGACGATCAAACTTAAAATCTTTAGCATTGATTTGTTTGAGATAGTAATCCATCATCATCGATTCAGAATTACGAATATCATTTTGGAATTTATTAAGAAGTGTTAAACAAGCGATGGTGGGAACCATATGAAAATTCATATTCACCCAATCTTTTTCTTCCCCTTCAGCATTCTTAAACTTTGTTTCAGGAGATGCAATGTTTAAAGGCAATTGAGATTCGAGTTCCTTTTTGGTACCGGGATCATCAATCATCTTAAGCAAGTCTGAGCGAAGGGCAATTAATTTTGTTTGCAATTCATATCCCTTCTTATCATCTTCGATCATGTAACGGGTAGAAACATCCAGGTTTTTTTCATCAGATAAGGTACCTTTTTCAGGAGACCAATCTCCGTCTTTGTGTTCCTTCTCATCTTTATCCACCCATCCGCCAGTCTGTTTCACGATCTCAGCTTTAATCTCATCAATATATTTCAACATTGCATTGGCGAGCGTTTGAGTTTGTGTCGCCTTCTTCATCCATGGTTCTGTTTTGGCAGCATCCTTTTCCATTGCGGATTTAAATGCGTCCATCGTTCTGGAATTTTTATTATCAACTGAAATGTTTGAGTTGATAATACCTTGGTTAACCACATGAAAAGCGTTAAGAATTTCCGCAGAAACATTTAACGCCAGCAGTGCTGTCAACACGAGATACATCATGTTGATCATCATCTGCCTGGGTTCTTTAGGTATTGACATTAATTTTTAAGCTTTTTGGTTTGAGTTAATTTAATCAAAAAATTATCCGCGGCTTGCATTTGCTCCCATCTGCATAGCTGAAAGCATGTTACCGTAAATTGAATTGAGGTGACCTAGATTTTTAGCCAAACCAGAAATTTCAGTTTTATATTTCTTTGTATCTTCAACTGAATCGTTCAAGTTTTCAATTGCAGAAGACAGTGTTCCGTAGAATTTATTCATGGTCTTCAAATGGCTGTTTGTATCAGCCAATTCCAATTCATAAATCGCATTTAATTGTGCAAGGTTTTTAGAAACCTGTTGAACTTGCTCATGATACTTCTTGGTTTCATCCGCACCTGATGCAAGCAATTCAGCAGCTGAAGTAGCTTCTGCATACGCCTTCTTCATTTCAGTTAGCGCATTAGCTGCCTGCTTGGCCTTCTCTGTATATTCTCCGGTTGCAGCCGATGCATCAGCCACATCAGAGAGTTTATTTAAGTTATCTCCAAGTTTATTTAAATTATCTCCAAGTCTGCGAATCAAATCCTGATCAACATTCGCTGATTCGAGTAAATTATCAAATTGCTGAGTTAAAGTTCCATGAGTCGCTTTGTCTGCCACTTTTGTTAGTTCTTCTTCATCTGGCGCAAGATCAATTTCAGGATATATTTTTTCCCAGTAGTAATCCTTATGTGGAGGAAGAATTCCAAGAAGGAAGAAGATAAATGCCTCAGTGCACATGCCGACAATCAGCATTTGACTGGCACCTTGCCAGTGTTGCAACTTAAAAAGTGCTCCAAGCAATACTACTGAAGCTCCTACACCAATGATAAGATTCTTAATTCTCTTACCTCTTTCAGTCTCGAAAAAATGCGCGAGTTTGTTCATTGTCTTTTTGTGTTTGTTTAATTAGTAAATGGGTTATTGTTTGGGTGTTATTATTTTCAAAAAAAATTCCTGATTTAAAAAATTTTCAGCTAAGAAAATTAATCATTAATAGAACGACCAAGAAAGGTAAGCACATCACGGAAGCCAACATATGCTTTTGAAGAATCCTGATATTCATAATTACGAACACCAGTTTGGCAGTAATACGCAATATCCTTCCAAGATCCTCCGCGAATAACTTTTCTTTTCAAAGTGATAGGGTCAGAATCTTGAGCGTTATATTCCATATTCGGATCTAAATCCCATTCAAATTGATAAGCATTTTCATTAAATGCAGTAGATGTCCATTCTGAAACATTTCCTGCCATATTATAAAGCCCATAATCATTGGGGAAATAGGCATCCACTTTTACAGTATAAAATCCGCCATCATCAGGATAGTCTCCGCGGCCGGGTTTAAAGTTTGCAAGAATACACCCTTTGCTATTTCTCATATAAGGGCCTCCCCATGGATAAGGAGAGATATCTCTTCCACCTCGAGCTGCATATTCCCACTCGGCCTCATAAGGTAACCGAAATTCATCATTAATGACATCTCCAATCTGTACTCTGAAATCATTCCAAAAACGAGTACGCCATTTTGAAAATGCCATTGCTTGTTTCCACTTGATTCCAACAACAGGATAATTATCGAATGCAGGATGCCAGAAATAATTTCTTGTCATTGGTTCGTTATACGAGTAAGTAAAATCGTGGACCCAACATAATGTATCAGGATAAACATTTACTAATTCTGACTTAATAACCTGTGATCGATCATAATCTGGATTGTTTCGATTTACATCTCGAGCAGCCTCTTTAAAATCCACCCAGTAATAAACATAATTTAGGATTCTAGTATTGATTTCCTTTCTGCCAAGAATTCTTTGGTTTTCCGGAGTGTACATTGAGGACAATTGATCTTGAATATCCGGATCTTCCCAATCGATTTTTTCTCTCCATTCAACGGCATCATTATCAGGATTTAAATAATCTCCACCAAGAATTTTGTGTGCGATTGAATCGCGAACAAATTCTACAAATTGTCTATATTCATTATTTGAGATTTCTGTTTCATCCATAAAGAATCCCTGGATAGAAATAGATTTCGGCTTTTGAATTAAAGCATTGTTAATGTCTTGATCACTTTGACCAATATGAAGTGTTCCTGATGGAATGTAAACCATTCCGTACGGAATGATTGTGTTCCACTCAGGTCGGTCGAGTGAACCCAGAAGTTGTCCGTTGTAACCACCGTTACAGGCAGCAAGCAGGCACACTAAGCCAACAAGAAAATACCTTGAATGTTTTGTCATGGTTTCGTGGTTTGTACACTAAAACTTGTAGAGGTTGAACTTATAAAAATTTGTTTGGGTGTGTAAAACTAATTATTTCATTTAGGAAACCAAATCGAATCGAAGGATAGTGACTTTAGGGGTTGGACGCTTTTTAACGGAGGATCTTTTAAAAAGGTTACATGAAAGAATAAAAATTTTTAAAAGCGAGGTGTAAAGATAATTTTATCGGGTTTTGCATCTCGTGTAAGACTAATGGAATAGTTTAACATTAGTTCATGTGAACCGTCATTTGCACTTGATAGTTTTGAAAGACTATATTCATATGCATATCCAATCAACAAATTGTCGTTTGCTCTTAAACCGATAAACCCAATTAGTGCATCTGAATGGTTTGTGCTCAATCCCCGGTATCCAAAGCCAATCCATCCAATTTTTTTGTAGCCAATAAGCAATGAAGTTTCAGATTGTAGATTATTGAAATCATACTTTGCAAAGATCGAGGGTTTGAAGAACAATGGTCCCCCTTTATTAATATTAATAGAAACGGAGGCCGAAAGATTTCTTTCAAGGTTTAGCTGGAGGTTATTTGAAGGGAGTTGATAGTTTATTTTTGATTGAAGTAAATGTGCTCCCGCCACTCCAATACTGATATGCTTGTTAAGTAAAAATATTCCAGCGGACAAATCCGGTGTGCTGCTCGAAACTAAATTCAACGGAAGGAATGGGTCATTATGATCAAAAATATTTGAGTAATAGTTGCCTTCCGGTGATTTTAATTCTGAGCCGTTAAGAGAGGATTGAATAATCCCAGCCCGAGCACCAATTCCGATTCTGGATTTCTTCGTCTCTATTATATAAGAATATCCAATCATTGCATAGGTGTTGCGTTGTACTCCTTGCTGATTATTCATGATGGATAATCCAACTCCGCCTCGCAGTTTTTGTATATAGGAAGAGAAAATTAATGCTTGCGAAATCGGGTGCCCTGTAATATTTACCCATTGTGTTCTCCCGATTGCTGATGCATTAATTGTTTTAGCAATTCCTGAAACAGCTGTATTATAAAATTCCGGGTTAACTGAACCGTATGCAAACTGAGGTAACTGTTGAGCACAAATCTTCTGTTCTGAGATAAAAAATATCAGTATTAAAAACAGTATGCTCCTTTGGACCTTTTTCATTTAAGAATAAAATTAGTGTTTCCTGATTAATCTACAAGGCCATTTATTCTTTCCAATATTTCATTTACACTTTTTACTGGCAGTTGGCAGGAATAATTTTTACATAAATAAATATTTAATTCTCCAGATGAAAATTTTCCCCGGAGAAGAGGAATTTCACTACTCGAAGTTCTGGCAAGTGCAATTATGTTCATAGGAAGAAATTTTTCTTGCAACTCTTTGGCAGCATTGTATGATTCATTTCCAGTCAATGCAATTTCAATAAAATTATTTTCAAGGGCAGTAATCATTGTTAACCAGTTACCAAAAGATGAAGAAAACTTCGCTGAAATATTTTTTACCCTTTCGTACATTCTGGCAGAGTGATTTCTCCAATCCTTATTATCAAGAATCAACCCGAGCTTATGGAGAATTTCTGCCATTACTGAATTGCCGGAAGCAACTGCGTTATCAAAATATTCTTTCTTCCTCAGCAAAACATCTTTTTGTTTTTCTGAAGTGAAAAAGAAAAGTGAATCCTCCTTATCTCCGAAATAATCGAAAACCTTTTTGGTAATTTTTTCAGCTTGCCGGATCCATTTGAATTCGAAGGTAAGTTCATAAACATCAATGCAGGATTTAATCAACATTGCGTAATCATCAAGGAAGGCCGGGTTACTCGCTTTTCCGTTTTTGAAATTGTGGTGAAAAGATCCTTCATCCGTTTTATCTGTTAGGTTTTCAAGAAGAAAATTCAATTGATCTATTGCAATTTCTTTCCATCTGTCATTTCTCAGAGCTTTCGATGCATTGGCATATGCCGAAATTGTCATTGCATTCCAACTCAATATTATTTTATCATCAAGTGAGGGTCGTATTCTGTTTTCTCTTGACTCAAAGAGTTTTTTCCTCCCGGCAGAAATAACTTCACTAAATTTTTTCTGAAAATTTTCTTTAAGATGAAGAATATTTTTCCCTTCCCAGTTTCCATCATCAGTAATGCCATAATATTCAGAGAAACCCGAGGAATTTTCCCCTAATAATTCATCTACATCTTTTTTCATCCAACAATAAAATTTTCCTTCTTCGCCTTCAGAATCAGCATCGATAGAAGAATAAAATCCACCCTCAGGATTGGTAAGCTCTCTTTCAATAAACTCAAGTGTCTCCTCAATAACTCTTTTATATTCCTTTTTTCCGGTAAGCTTAAATGCCTCTGAATAAGTGTGAACAAGCAGGGCATTGTCATAGAGCATTTTCTCGAAGTGAGGTACCAGCCACTTTTCATCAGTAGAATATCTTGAAAACCCGCCACCAAGCTGATCATAAATTCCACCCATCAGCATTTTATCAAGTGAAAGGCAAACCTGTTTTAATGCGCTTTCATCTTTTGAAAAAAAATAATACTGCATCAGAAAATTCATGCAGAAAGTTGAGGGAAATTTGGGAGCAGAGCCAATTCCACCCTCTACTAAATCGAATTGTTCCTTTAGGTTGAGCAAAGCTGAAACTGAAATTTTCTCTTTCGTGATTTGGCCATAACGATTCAGCAAATCATTTCTGCTTCCAATCAAACTAGTTATTTCTTCTGCTTGCTTTTTAATTTCACTGCTTCGCTCCTTCCATGCAACCGAAATTCCGGTTAACAATTGTGTCCATGAAGGTCGGTTAAAAGCCGGTATGGGCGGGAAATAGGTTCCGCCATAAAATGGTTTGAGTTCAGGGGTAAGAAAAACATTCAAAGGCCAGCCTCCGCTTCCGCTTATGATTTGAATTGCTTCCATATAAATTGCATCGATGTCGGGTCGCTCTTCACGATCAATTTTTATATTGATGAAATTATCATTCATCAATTGGGCGGTGTTTTCATCTTCAAAAGATTCATGCTCCATCACATGACACCAGTGACATGCTGCATAACCAATGCTTAGAAGAATCAGCTTATCTTCTTTCTTCGCTCTGCTCAAAGCTGTATCGCCCCATGGATACCATTGCACAGGATTATATGCATGCTGAAGCAGGTAGGGACTACTTTCATGAATAAGAAAATTTGCTTGCTTCGACACAGGTTCCACTCAGCGAATATGTATCAATTCCGACAAAACAACACGAGGCATGTTGAAAGGATGATGTCATCTTCTAAAATTTCTAAGCTGAATTATCCTTTTTTTCATTCGTGAAAAACTTCCGATAAAGAAAAAAATAATTCGTACACCTTTGCGCACCAAACACTACAACAAACAACATGGGATTATTTAATTTTCTTACCAAGGAAATTGCGATTGACCTTGGCACAGCGAACACTGTAATTATTCATAACGATAAAGTAGTAGTGGATGAGCCAAGCATTGTGGCTATGAATCGCCTGACCAACAAAGTAGTTGCTGTTGGAAAAAAAGCCAGGCAGATGCATGAGAAGACCCATGAAGATTTAAAAACCATTCGCCCGCTTCGCGATGGTGTGATTGCAGATTTCAATGCAGCAGAAATCATGATCCGCGAAATGATTCGCATGATTCAGCCGCGCGGTTTCTTTTTTTCTCCTTCCTGGAAAATGGTGATTTGTATTCCTTCGAATATTACTGAGGTGGAAAAGCGCGCTGTTAAAGACAGCGCTGAACAAGCAGGTGGCAGAGAGGTCTATTTGATTCACGAACCAATGGCTGCAGCTCTTGGAATTGGTATTGATGTGGAAGAACCTGTCGGGCATATGATTATTGATATCGGTGGGGGTACAACAGGTATTTCTGTGATTGCTCTTGCCGGAATTGTTTGTGATCAAAGTATTCGTGTTGCAGGGGATGAACTCACTGCTGATATTGTGGATTATGTGCGTCGTCAGCACAACATGTCAATTGGCGAACGAACAGCTGAAGAAATTAAAATCAATGTAGGTGCTGCCATTCCTGATTTGGAAAACCCACCCGATGATTATCATGTTCAAGGCCGTGATCTCATGACTGGAATTCCGAAACAGATCACCATAACTTATGCTGAAATTGCTCACGCCCTCAATGAATCCATTTCGCGAATTGAAGAAGCAGTTTTGAAAGCACTTGAATCTACTCCGCCTGAATTGGCTTCTGACATTTATAGAACCGGGTTACACATTACAGGTGGTGGTGCTTTGCTTCGTGGATTAGATAAGCGACTTTCTCAAAAAACAAAACTGCATGTAAGCATTGATGATGACCCGCTTCGTGCCGTGGTTCGTGGAACCGGAATAGCCCTGAAAAATATTCAGCGTTATCCATTCCTTATGTCATAGTTTTTTCCGGTCTTCAATTCATCCAAAATGAACCTGTAAAAAAATTTTTTCGCGCCAATGCGCAATTTTTTTCTTCTGCTTATTCGTATTCACGCGCTGCTGCTCTTCGTTGTTCTTGAAATTGTTTGTCTCATTCTTTTGTTCAACAATAAAGAATATCATCGTTCAGCATTTATTAATTCCTCAAATTCGGTGAGCGGAAAAATTTTCACCGCCTACAGCAACTTCACAGATTATTTGAATCTCAAAAATGAAAATGAACGCCTGGCCAGGGAGAATGCTGAATTGCGCAATCATTTGTTGAGTTCAAAACTTGATACCTCAACTCAGCGTATTCTTGTTAATGATTCAACGCACAAACAGATGTATGAATACATTCCTGCAAAAGTGGTTGACCTCACGACTTCGAAAGTCAATAATTATTTCACTATTAACAAAGGAAAACTTCAGGGCGTGGATGTACTTATGGCGGTAATCGGTCCGAACGGAATAGTGGGGAAGATAAAAGATATAACAGATGATTATGCAACGATCATTCCTGTGCTTAATCGTGAGTTTCATGTAAGCGCTCGTGTTGGTTCCGGGAATCTTGGTTCCATTAGCTGGAACGGATACAGTCCTGAATATGTGCAACTGGATGAAATACCGAAGCAAATAAAAATTTCTGTTGGCGATAAAATTTACACCAGCGGTGAGTCACATAAATTTCCGGAGAACATTTTAATCGGAACTATTTCTTCTTTCACTCCAAACACGAGTGATAATTTTTATGACATTGAAGTAAAACTTAGCACCGATTTCCGAAGCATCTCCTATGTGTATGTAGTGAATAATCTGATGAGAGCCGAACAGGATACCTTAGAACAACACTTGCAAAATGATAATTGAAATCCTTCTTCAACTTCTCAGATTTGCATTACTGGTGCTCATGCAGGTACTTGTACTCAATCATCTTCGGCTTTCATTTATTTTCAATCCGTATATCTATCCTCTTTTTTTATTACTGCTTCCGTTGCAAATGCGCCCCTGGATGCTTCTGCTGATTGGCTTTTTTTGCGGACTCACGATCGACATGTTCTCCAACACAATGGGAATGCACGCTGCTGCCTGTGTGCTGTTGTGTTACATGCGCCCTTCGGTTTTGAAAATCATTCAGCCTGCAAGCGGATATGAAGGCACAGATTCTCCCACGCTTGGTCACATGGGTGTACGCTGGTTTGTGACCTACTCGGCGATACTCTTAGTGATTCATCATCTCGCTTTTTTCTTTTTGGAAACTTTGGAGTTCGGGCAAATCGGATTTATGTTTTTCAAAATCCTGCTCAGCACTTCGCTCTCATTGCTGCTGATTGTGTTGGTTGAATTATTATTTACCCGAAGGAAATAGATAACAACTTATGGATCTCCTGGCCAACCGAAAAAGAATTGTTCAGATTGTATTCAGCACCATTGCTGTGATATTTATTCTTCGGCTTCTTTATATACAGGTGATTAATAAAAATTACCGTCAGCTTGCCAATAACAATGTGCTCCGCAAAGTCACGCTGTATCCAGCGCGCGGATTGGTGTATGACCGAAACGGGAAATTGATTCTTTACAACCAGGCAGAATATGATTTACTCATGATACCCGGGCAGGTGAAAGCATTTGATACCGCTCACTTGTGCCAGATACTGTCCATTTCAGATTCTGTTTTGAAAAAGGATATGAAGGATGCAACAACTTATTCACGATATAAACCATCAGTTATTGCGAGAGAAATTCAGCCGGAATTGTATGCCCAGTTGCAGGAAGACATGTTTATGTTCCCTGGATTTTATACGCAGGTGCGAACTGTAAGAACTTATCCGTATCCCGCAGCGGCGCATGTTCTTGGTTACATTTCCGAAGTAACCGATACTCAAATTAAACGATCTAACTATTACTATCGGCAGGGCGATTACATCGGCACCGGTGGATTAGAGCAGTATTATGAAAAACAACTTCGCGGAAAAAAAGGCGTGAGATTCGCTTTGGTTGATGTTCACAACCGTGAGCAAGGAGAATTCAATAATGGAGAGTTTGATACGCTGGCTATTCCGGGAGAAAATATTTACTCAACCCTGGACATTAACCTGCAGCAGTACGGTGAGAAACTGATGCAGGGAAAAATCGGAAGCGTGGTTGCTATTGAACCCAAGACGGGCGAAGTTCTCACAATGGTCAGTAGCCCGAGTTACGATCCGCGATTGCTGACAGGTAGAGACAGAGGTAAGAATTTTAGAGCGCTCTCGACTGATACAATTCTTCATCCGCTGTACATGCGTGCACTTACTGCCAAGTATCCGCCCGGAAGCATTTACAAACCGCTACTTGGGCTCATAGGATTGCAAGACAGAGCGATCCAGGAAAACACAACCTACAGTTGCCCCGGTGCCTACTATGTTGGTAGTCTACGCGTGGGCTGTCATCATTCAGGTTTTGTAAATAATATTATTGAAGCAGTTCAGCACTCATGCAACGCATATTTCTGCATGACATTCCGAAGAGTGGTTGACAATAACAAGTACAAATCGATTGCACAGGGACTTGACAGTTGGAAATCATATCTCTCCAAATTCGGAATCGGAGTTCGCATTGACATTGATTTGCCAAATGTTGGCCGAGGCAATATTCCCGGCAGCGATTACTACAATCGTGTGTATGGTAAAGGAAGATGGAATTCAGTCACTATAATTTCTGATGGAATTGGCCAGGGAGAAATTCTTTTCACTCCGCTGCAAATGGCAAATGAGATGGCGATCATCGCAAACCGCGGATGGTATTACACTCCGCATGTTGCGCGAAAAATAGAAGGCGACACTTCCAATGTTTTGAAAAAATTTTCAGAGAAGCATGTAATTCCAATTGACAAAAAATGGTTTGATGTAACAGTGGATGCAATGAAGGAAGTAGTGGAAGGCGGAACCGGACGCATTGCACAGATTCCCGGAATTAATGTTGGTGGAAAAACCGGAACCGCTCAGAATCCGCATGGAAAAGATCACTCACTTTTCATCTGTTTTGCACCGGTTGAAGATCCGAAAATTGTAGTAGCGGTAATAGTTGAGAACGCTGGTTTCGGCGCCACTTACGGAGCTCCGATTGCGAGCCTGATGATTGAAAAATATTTGAACGACTCCATTTCTGCACCAAGAAAATATTTAGAGCAGCGAATGTTCGATGCTGATTTAATTCACGGAAAATATTTAGCTGAAGCACACTAAAGGTTGATTGGTTTAGTAGTTCATTCATTGAAATGTTATCGCCGCTTGTATTAACGAATAAC
>DMRR01000129.1:16794-19798 GCA_003455275.1 Bacteroidota bacterium
TATTAACGAATAACTACTCCTTAATCGCAAGCTGACCGCAAGCAGCATCAATATCCTTTCCGCGGCTTCGGCGAATAGTTGCATTGATTCCGTATTGTTCTAAAAGCCCTTTGAATTTTTCCATCTTGCTAAAGTGCAAACCTGTGAAGGCAGCACCTTCCACTCGGTTGTATTCAATCAGGTTTACAAGCAGCACTTTGAATTTGCGCGCGAGTGCGGCAAGATTTTTTGCATCCTGCACAGTGTCATTTATTCCTTCAAACAATATGTATTCAAACGAAATGCGGTTTCCGGTTTTGTCCCAGAAATATTGAAGCGCTTCCATCAAACTCTCAATATTATTTTCATCATTGATCGGCATTATGCGGCGGCGCTTCTGATCATCAGCGGCGTGAAGAGAGAGCGCAAGGCGAAAACGCACTTCATCATCTGCCAGTTTTTTTATCATTTTCGAAATACCCGCGGTGCTCACCGTAATTCTGCGCGGCGACATTCCCAATCCATCGGGCATTGTGATGCGGTCAATTGATTTGAGCACCTGGCTGTAATTCAGCAGAGGCTCCCCCATTCCCATATACACAATATTGGTGAGCGGGCGCGCGTGTTCAGTAATTGCAAGTTTGTTAAGTAACACCACTTGATCAAAAATTTCATCGAAATCAAGATTGCGGGTGCGCCCCATTGTTCCGGTCGCACAAAACTTACAAGTCAGGCTGCATCCAATTTGTGAGCTCACACATGCAGTCATTCGGTCTTCTGCAGGAATTAAAACTCCCTCAATAAAATGATTGTCATGTGTCCGGAATTTTATTTTCATAGTTCCATCGCTACTGCGCTGATTTGAATCAATCGCGACTGAATACAAGTCATATTGTTCACTCAACTTTGTCCGAAGGTCTTTTGAAAGATTACTCATCTCTTCAATGCTTCCTACTCCTTTTTGCCATAACCATTCCCACACTTGCTTTGTGCGGAAAGATTTTTCGCCCACGCCTTCTAAAACATTTTTAATTTCTTCCTGCGATAAGTGACGCAGGTTTTTCTTCTCCTGATTTTTCATTGCGGTGGCGAAAGTAGTTGGCAATCTGCAGTTGGCAGTTTGCTTCGTTTGTTGCTAATGAAATCCCATATTCACTTTGAATCGACTACCAGCAGATTGCTCAATGACAACTGATATTTGACACAATGAAAAAATTTTCAGCAGAAAAAATATTTGACGGAAAAAATATCATGAAAGAAAAAGTCATTGTGACTGATGTTGAAGGAAAAATTCTTTCGATTGATGATTCAAGTGAACACGATTCTTCTTCTGTGAATTTTCTGAGCGGCGCAATTTGCCCCGGATTTATCAATGCACACTGTCATCTTGAATTGAGTTACATGCGTGGCCGTGTTCCGAAAGAAAAAGGACTTGCCCAATTCATTCGTGATTTGCTTAGCATCCGAAATGAACGAATGGAAATTGTGATGGAAGAAATTGTGAAAGCCGATGAAGAGATGCGTCGCAATGGAATTGTTGCGGTTGGCGACATCTGCAACGATGATCACACATTGAATACAAAATCAAAAAGTAAAATCTTCTACCACTCATTTGTAGAAGCGTATGGTTTCATTCCTGCGAACACGGCTAAATATTTTTCTGCTGCGCTGAATGTGTTCACAAAGGCAAGAGAAAAAAATCTGAGCGCTTCTATCACACCTCATGCTCCATATTCTGTTCCGGAAGAACTGATGAAAAAGATTTTCTCCTTCTCTGAAAATGAAAAACAAATTTTCAGTATTCACAATCAGGAAACAGAAGCCGAAACACAATTCTTCGCAAATGGCACCGGCGATTTCACAAAACTGCTCAATGAATTTTTTAAATTGAATTCTTCAGAAGTTTTTCATCCAACCGGAGAGCGAAGTGTGAATTACCTTTTGAAATTTATTCCGAAAGAAAAAAATGTGCTGCTCGTGCATAACACTTTTACTTCTGAAGAAGAGATGAAAAACATTTCTAATGAGTTTTCAAAAGTTTATTGGTGCACTTGTCCGCGCGCGAATCTGTATATCGAAAATCGTTTGCCTGATTACAAAAGATGGATGAGCGTGAACGACAGAATTTGCATCGGCACCGACAGCGTTGCCTCTAACGATGTGCTCTCAATTTTTGAAGAGATGAAAACTATTCAGCAGAAAAATTCTTTCATCTCAACGGAACAACTCATTCAGTGGGCAACTATTAACGGAGCAAAATTTCTAGAATTGAATGATCAATTCGGTTCAATAGAAATCGGAAAAACTCCGGGGCTGAATTTGATTTCGGATCTGAATGAAAAAAATATGCTGAGCGAAAATTCTGCTGTCAGAAAAATTATCTGAGTTTTTTTTCGTCAAGAATTTTCTGAAAAAAATTCTCGTTCTCATCCAAAATCCTTTCCCAGTTATAGAAAGATTTAATGCGCTCAAGGTTAGCGCTTATAAATTTTTCTGCGTTTGCATTACGCAATTCGCCTGCTTGCAAGAGCAATTGCTTCAGATCGTTCTCACTACCGAAATAAAAAGCATTTTCATTGATCACTGAATGATTGAATTCATTTTCGTGAGAGAAAATAAATGCTTCACTTGCCATTGCTTCGAGCAGGGAAGGATTGGTTCCGCCAACAGAATGCCCGTGTATGTAGGCAAGGCAATTTTTTCGCAGTGAATCGAGCAATGCTTTGTCATATATGCTTCCGAGAAATTTTATGCGCGGATGATTGTATTTCTTCAGCAAAAATTTTCCGTACTTTTTGTTAACGCTGCCAATAATCAGGATCGGTTCTTCAACTCCCGATTCGAGGTAAGACTGCAGCGATAGTTCCAGATTATTCTCCGGCTCCATGCGCGCCAGGATCAGAAAATATTTATTTGATTGAACAGAAATTTTTTTGATCAGCGAATCATCAATTGAATCAGGAACTGCTGCGCCATATGGTATAAAATGTGCCGGCTTATTGTAGGTCTTCTTAAAATATTCACT
>DMRR01000027.1:0-3551 GCA_003455275.1 Bacteroidota bacterium
AGCGAAAACATACATTCCGCTCTTCCATTCAAATCCAGATGACTTTTAAATATGGAAAGAGAATCCGGTACTTCCAGGTGCTCGCGTAGCTGATTGTAATAAGGAGCATGAACCAGTGTTTCAAATCCGCGGCGATGAAGCGAGAGCAATAGCTTTTGAATAAAAACTGCATGACGAACATTTAACTGCCTGCTGTAAAGTGCAACTTTCAATGTAAAATATTTTTTATCAGAAGAATGTGCTCAGGTGTAAAAATAAACCTGATTCACCAAGTCGGTTAATACTATACTCAAAACTGAAATTGATGTCGTAAAAAATCACAATATCAATTGCAGGTCCTCCGCCAATTAGCAAAGAGTTATTAAGTGAATTATTCTGAAAATAAAAATCATCTTTTACATAACCTGCGTCTACCTGCGTTTTAATGTAAAGAGCAAAAGGTAATTTGCTTGCACGAAGCGGTGAATGAACTTCAGAATTGTTCAACTCAATTTTAAAAAGCCGATAACGAAGATTCAATTTCCCCAGCCAGAAACTCTGGCCATCCACTACATAATATTCATAGCCGCTTACATAATCGGTTTTATATCCAAATCCTTTTTGGGTGAAGTAGGGCTGTTTTTCGGGCAATGAAAACTTGAGTTTGTTGCGAATGGAGAGATAAAAATTTTTTCCAAGTGAAAAATATTTTGAATAGGTTGCCTGAATAGAAAACATGTTGATGTTATCATCCGGAAGAATTCCCATCTTCAAAATATTTGCTTCGAAATAACTACCGTGAAGCGGAAATCCCTTGATGTCGCGATTATCGCGGATGAATGAATAGCCGAGTGCGAAATATTGTTGATCCTTTTTTTCATTCAGAAAAAAAACGGGATTCAGTTTTGGTATCGTGTCTTCTACAGTTGAATGAACATAACCCGCTGTGAAAATATTTTTATCATGAAATCCGGGCTTAAGAGTGAAATCACTTTGAATAACCAATGATTTACGAACAAAATCATCTGCATCGAAATAAAATTGTTCGATATTATTCCTTGTTTCAAAGGCAACAATTTTGCTCCGGATATAAGAAACTTTCACCTGCAATCCGAAAGATTGTTTTCTGTCAATGAAAGGGATTTCATACGCTGCTTCAAATTTTTGAACAAAGCCAAAAAGAATATTTACCCTAAGATTTTCATCCCTTCCGCGAAGATTTTGCTGAAGAAATCTGATTCCATATTGTAATCGTTTCCAATCATGATTGTGTTCAACATACCATGAATTAAAATTCCGGTCGAAAATATCAATCGTAGGAATTGGGTAGGTATACCATTTCTCCTCCACGGTAATATATAGATCAATATTTTTTCCTTCCCAGTTTTTCAGGTTAAACACTACTGAATAAAACAAGCCGGTATTTATAATATTCAGTTTGCTTTCACTAAGATTTTGATTCAGGTTTTTGAACTGAATAGAATCGTTTTCGGCAAACAATAATTCGCGAAGAATTACCTGCGGTTTTGTTTTAACATTTCCTTCAATCACAATATGCCTGATACAAACGCTGAAATCATTTGCCAGCGCTGAATCTAAAACCTGGGCAAATGATTTATCATATGAAAAAATTGATGTCAGAAACAAAAAAGCAATTCCAAAATTCTTCATCAGAAATTTATTCTCCATTCATCCATTTGCTGATATTGGATTCAAGAATCGCAAGCGGAAGACATCCTGATTTAAGAACTTCGTTGTGAAAATCAGCATAACTGAATTTGTCGCCCATCTTTTTCTGCGCTTCATTTCTGAGTGCAATAATTTTTAATTGCCCGATCTTATATCCAAGTGCTTGTCCGGGAATCGCCATGTAGCGTTCTATTTCGCTAGTAATGTCGGCTTCGCTTTCCGCTTCATTTTCAAGACTGAATTGAATTGCCTGCTCGCGGGTCCATCCTTTCAAATGAATTCCAACATCGACCACCAATCGAATGGCCCGATGCATTTCTTCACTCAGGTTTCCAAATTTTTGAATCGGGTCGGTATAAAGTCCCAATTCTTTGCCAAGTGATTCGCAATACAAAGCCCATCCTTCACCATAAGCGCCATACCAGATAAATCTTCTGAAAGAAGGGAGGTCTGTATTCTCCTGCTGAAGTGATACCTGAAAATGATGTCCGGGTATTGCTTCGTGAAGGAACAATGTTTCCATAGAGATGCAGTTGAATTTTTTTGCATCAAGAATTGGAACATAAAAAATTCCGGGACGCTTACCATCACCTGAACCTTGCTGATACTCTGCGCTTGCAGATGCTGCACGGAATGCTTCGGTTTCGCGAATCTGAAATCCGGTTTTGGGTTGAACAGAAAACATTTTATTCACCATTGGCTTTTCTCTTTCATAAATTTTTCGGAAACCCTGAATGACTTCTGAATCGTTAGAGAATGGAAAATATTTTTTGTCTGTGTTCACGAATTTGAAAAACTCTTTTAATGTTCCCTTGAATCCCACTTCATCTCTGATTGCTTCCATTTCTTCATGAATTCTTTTCACCTCACTTTGACCCAGGTTAAAAATGGAATCGGTGCTCAGCGTGGTGGTGGTCCAGAGTTTTGCTTCATACTCATAATATTCTTTTCCGAAAGAGAGTGAGTTGATCCCATCAGTAGTTCGGCAAGCAGGTATATATGTCTTTTCAAAAAAATCTGCAAGCCGTGAATAGGCCGGAATTATTTCTTCAACAATTGCTTTTTCATATCGAACTTTCAAATCAGCTTTTTCAGCTTCATTTATCGAGGATGGAAATTTATCTATTGGTGTATGAAAAATACTTTTTGAAACATCATCTGTAATCATGCTTTTTAATTGAGGTAAAACTTTTTGTGCCAATACCTTTGGAAGTACTATTTGTTGTTTTATCCCTTTTCTCATATTGGCTATTGCAGTGTCGCACCAGGGCACAAACCGGTGGATGCGCATCAGAAAGTTTTCATAATCCTTAGAAGTCTCAAATGGCTGAATTCCGCTTCCGGATCCTAATTGCCCCATTGTGAGCGTTAAGCTCCAGAATTGATTGATGGGCATCAGATGGTCAGGAAATTTTAAACCTTCAATAGCCATTTCCATATCCCATTTTAAAATGTCATAACTCACCTGGTTATTGTCACTCAAATTTTCTCTCCGAAAAAGATTAAGAGAATCCAGAGTGGATGAATAAAAAGCCTTTAATGTATCTCGATATGATTGAGTAATATAATTCGGAAGCAAATCATCAAAACGATGATCTCCGTTCTGCGTAGCTTCCAGTGGAAAAAAATGAAGACGCTTTTCATAATAACTGCTGAATAGTTTTTCGATCTGAAAATCTTCATCTCCTGAATTTTTTTGAGATGATGTATCTGAATTACAAGCGGAAAAAGCAATCATCAGAGAGAGTAAATAAAAAATGTATTTCATGTTGCAACAATACTAAACACAGCTACAGCGATTGAAAAAATATTGAATCCGTAAATGAGAAGGTTGGAATTGTAAGAAACTTTGTATTTCATAAGAGCCGATATTCGCGCACAGA
>DMRR01000027.1:3946-13529 GCA_003455275.1 Bacteroidota bacterium
CTGCTCACATCTGGAATATTATTTTCTTCTGTTGTTTCTAAGGCTCAAATAAATGTAACATCAGGTGTTACCCCTCTTCAATTAGCGCAAGCGTTGGTTGGTCCGGGTGCAACTGTTTTGAATCCGACAATCAATGGAGCGGCTCCAGCTTATGGGATATTCACCAATGGAAACACGACTAATCTTGGAATTGATCATGGAATAATTTTAACTTCAGGAACTGCAACTGTTCCCGGATCAAACACCTCTCCCGGATTTACCGGCGCCAATGGTTTTCCCGGTGATCCTTTGCTCTCATTTGCCGGAACCACTTATGATGCAACCCGGTTTGAATTTGATGTAGTTGCTTATGATACTTTGCTTACATTCAATTATGTTTTTGGTTCTGATGAATATACCGAATATGTAAATGCCGGTTTTAATGATGCCTTTGGATTTTTCATATCAGGTCCTGGCATTACCGGTCAACCAAACATTGCATTGATTCCCGGTGGAACAACTCCGGTTTCAATTGATAATGTAAACTGTGCATCTGCTGCATCAGCTTACTATGTATGTAATGAAACAGGTGGAGGAGCATTGTGCAGTGCAACAAACTGCCCAACTACAACCACTACTGAATGGGATGGATTTACCACAGTGCTAACTGCGCAGCAACAAGTAATGGCATGCGATACCTATCACCTTGTTTTAGTAGTTGCCGATGTTGGTGACGGGGTTCTTGACTCTGGGGTTTTAATTGCGAACCTGCTTGCGGGCACTGCTTCGATCGCAAGTGTAAGTGCTCAAATTCCGGGTCAACCAAACAATACAATTATTGAAGGCTGCACTCAGGGAAATTTGAAAGTAAAAAAGATTACTGCAGCCGGGCCGTGTGCAGTTATTGACACTTCTGCTAACTGTGCGATTGATACATTATGCTATGCTGTTGTAATCAGTGGTAATGCAATTGAAGGGGTAGATTACCAGAATTTGCCAGATACAATTTGTTTTTATCCCGGAGATACTGTGGTTGATTTTGATATCATTCCAATCCCAGACGGAACCTTTGAACCTCCTTATGATAGTATTATCATAGACCTATATCCTATTATTGATACAGCCTCTATTGATTCAGGATGTGCAGGTGCCGGATTATACCTACCGCTGCATGCTGAGTTCTATATGATGGATATGTTCCTTGATGCCGGCCCAGATCAAACCATTTGTATCGGTAATCCAGCCAACTTAAATGCAATATCAAATCTTATTAATTATGATTGGATTCCACCTCCCACCCTGTCATGCACAAATTGCCCGAATCCTGTGGCGACTCCAACAGTTAACACAACTTACACTGTCACTGCCTCGCTTGGCCCGTGTATGCTAACAGATGATGTCGTCATATCTGTAAACAATCCGAATCCGGTGGCTGCCGGCACCGGAGGAACAATATGTGTAGGTGAAACATTTGCAGTATCCGCCAGTGGAACCACATCTTATTCATGGGCGCCAGCTGGTAGTGTTGCTAATCCCACCGGCCAATTCACAACAGTTAATCCAACTGTCACTACTACCTATACAGTTACCGGAACAAGTCCTTGTGGAATTACAACTGACACAGTAATAGTTCATGTTAATCCTCTGCCAGTAGTTGATGCAGGTCCTGATTCCACTGTTTGTCCTAATGAATCTGTTCAACTTTGGGCAAGCGGCGGAGTTACTTATTCATGGACTGGAACGCTTTTGAGCGCGACCAATATTCCAAATCCTCTATCTACTCCCCTTAGTCAGTTTTCTGTTTACACAGTTACAGTTACTGATGAAAATGGATGTTCCGCTTCAGCCAATGTTACCTTACAATTATTTAATCCTCCAGTAGCAAATGCAGGTGCTGATATAGAAATATTTCTATATGACAGCACTCAACTTTTCGGATCAGGTGGTGCCAGCTATTTATGGACCCCTTCCACAGGTTTAAGCGACCCAACTTCTTCGAGCCCTTGGGCAAGCCCTGAGGTCACTACCACTTATGTTTTAGTAATAACGACTGCCGACGGATGTGTGGATATGGATACTGTTGTTGTATCTGTAAATGATGAACCTATAGTTGAAGTGCCTTCTGCTTTTACACCTGATAAAGATGGTCACAATGATTATTTGAAAATTTTGCGCAGAGGAGTTTTTGAATTGGAGGAAATGGTGATTTATAACAGATGGGGAGAAGTTGTTTTTGAGGGCCACAATTTATCTGATTGGTGGGACGGAACTTTTAAAGGCCAGCCCGCTGATGTTGGCGTTTATGTTTATCATTTGAAAGGCATTGGTTATAACAATAAACAAATTGAAAAAGAAGGCAACATTACCTTGCTTCGGTAATTTTCGAACGGCCGAAATAACTTTCAATTAGAATTCATAAAAATAAATTCGCCCAATTCCGTGAACCGAGATTGGGCGAATTTCTATGATTGAATTACCTTAATAATTCATAGGCTTGGGTTTTTTACCCACTGCACATTTCGCAAACACCGTCAGCATTTGGTATGCAAACAGCTCCTTCAGGAAAAGATTCTACTGGTGTTTCAGTCACTGAATCGCTAACTAAAGAAGGCGCAGCGCCCACTGACTGATATTGCTGCGGAGAGTTCTGCTGCATTGCTTCATGTGCGACAGTGAATTTAACTGCGCTGGTGGCAGCTTTTGTTCGCATGTAATACATCCCAGTCTTCAACCCTTTCTTCCACCCATAGAAATGCATGCTGGTAAGCTTGCTGATATTTGCACCTTCAACAAAAAGATTTAGTGATTGCGACTGGCAGATATAGGCGCCCCGATCGGCAGCCATGTCAATGATGCTGCGTTGTTTTATTTCCCAAACGGTTTTGTAAAGATCTTTAATGTTCTGTGGAATTTCTTCGATATTCTGTATAGAACCCTCAGCTGCCATTATTTTTTGTTTCATGTCATCATCCCATAATCCAAGGCGCACGAGATCTTTCAGAAGATGCTTATTTACTATAGTGAATTCGCCACTCAATACACGACGACTGTAAAGATTGCTGGTGTAGGGTTCGAAACATTCATTATTGCCAAGTATCTGAGATGTAGATGCCGTTGGCATCGGAGCAAGCAACAATGAATTGCGAACGCCATATTGCTTAATCTCTTCGCGAAGTATATCCCACTCCCAGCGATTGCCGGGTGTAACTCCCCACATATCAAACTGCAGTTTACCTTGCGATACAGGAGAACCGGCATAAGTTTCATAAGCGCCGTCCTTTTTCGCTAAGTCCTTTGAAGCAGTAAGCGATGCATAGTATATAGTTTCGAAAATGTCTTTGTTCAACTGGCGAGCTTCTTCGCTCTCAAACGGAAAATGCATAAGGATAAATGCATCAGCTAAACCCTGCACCCCAATACCAATCGGGCGGTGGCGCATATTGCTACGGCGGGCTTCCTCTACTGGGTAATAATTGTTGTCAATAATTTTATTCAGGTTTAAAGTCATTTGATAGGTGACCTCAAACAAGCGTTGAAAATCGAACTGACCGTCTTTTACAAAGCGGGGAAGAGCAACTGAGGCAAGATTGCAAACGGCTACCTCGTCATGAGAGGTATATTCAATTATCTCTGTACAAAGATTTGAACTTCGTATGGTGCCAAGGTTTTGCTGGTTGCTTTTGCTATTGCAGGCATCTTTATAAAGCAAGTAAGGCGTTCCGGTTTCGATTTGAGATTCTAAAATCTTGAACCATAAGTCTTGTGCTTTAATAGTGCGGCGAGCTTTTCCTTCTTTCTCATATTGTGTATAAAGTTGTTCGAATTCAGGTCCCCATGTATCACACAAACCGGGTGCTTCATTCGGGCAGAACAAACTCCACTCTCCATTTTCTTCAACTCGTTTCATAAACAAGTCAGGAATCCAAAGTGCGAAGAACAAATCGCGCGCGCGCATTTCTTCCTTTCCATGATTTTTGCGCAAGTCGAGGAAATCAAAAACATCATCGTGCCATGGCTCCAGGTATATTGCGAAAGAACCTTTGCGTTTTCCGCCTCCCTGATCAACATAGCGGGCTGTATCATTGAACACACGAAGCATTGGCACAATTCCGTTCGAGGTTCCGTTGGTACCCTTGATGTAAGATCCGGTTGCCCTTATGTTATGAATACTTAATCCGATTCCTCCTGCACTCTGAGAAATTTTTGCACACTGTTTCAAGGTTTCATAAATTCCATCAATGCTATCATCCTTCATAGTAAGAAGGAAGCAGCTTGACATTTGAGGTTTTGGTGTTCCGGCGTTGAATAATGTAGGTGTGGCGTGAATGAACCAGCGTTCACTCATCATGTTGTAGGTTTTAATTACGGACTCGATATCATTCTTATGAATCCCTACACTCACACGCATAAACATATGCTGCGGACGCTCTGCAACTTTTCCATATAACTTCAGAAGATAGGATTTCTCTAATGTTTTAAACCCGAAATAATCAAAACCGAAATCCCGGTCGTGAATGATGGAACTATCTAGTTCGTCTTTGTTTTCTTCGATCACCTGCATTACATCATCTGCAATCAGCTGTGCCTTCTTTCCGCTCTTGGGATCAACATATCCATGAAGAGCTCGCATTGTTTGCGAGAATGATTTATTTGTGTTCTTATGAAGGTTTGAAATGGCTATGCGCGATGCGAGCAAAGCGTAGTCAGGGTGTTTGGTTGTCAAACTTGCAGCAGTTTCTGCCGCCAGGTTATCTAACTCTGATGTGGTAACACCATCATAGATTCCATTGATAACTTTTACAGCAACTTCAATTGGTTGAACATGCGACAAATCAAGCCCGTAACAAAGCTTGTCAATTCGTGAAGTTATCTTATCGAACTTCACTGCTTCTTTTTTTCCGTCTCTTTTAATTACATACATAAGATTTAGTTGGTGTTTAGGGAGTGGTTATTAATTTTTATTTCTCTTAAAATTGGCTGAGAGATGATTGCCGAGTAAGGTGAAATTGAGGAGTGTTTGGTTATTTCTGAAAGAAGAATTTTTAGGCTTTCAACCAGTGAATGTCAACTTGCCTATTTTATCAAAATCAGAAGTCCGCCTCGGTAGTAAACACATTGTGTTCGGCCGAGCTCATGACACCACGCTTTTGATAGTCGGCTACCTTCTTCTCAAAGAAATTGGTTTTGCCTTGCAGTGAAATCAGGTCCATGAAATCAAATGGGTTCTGTGCATTATAGACCTTCGGATAACCCAGGCGAACAAGCCAGTGGTCAGCTACGAACTCGATATATTGAGCCATTAATGTAGCGTTCATTCCAATCAGGTTTACAGGCAGTGCATCAGTAATGAATTCCTTTTCGATCCGAACTGCATCCATTATGATTTCATAAACTTTTTCTTTTGAAAGTTTATGCTGAATATGCGAATAAAGAAGGCAGGCAAATTCACAATGCAATCCTTCATCGCGGCTTATTAGTTCGTTGCTGAAACTTAAGCCGGGCATCAACCCTCTTTTCTTCAACCAGAAAATAGAACAGAAACTTCCGCTGAAGAAAATTCCTTCAACTGCCGCGAATGCAACTAAGCGCTCAGTAAATGTTCCGTTGCTGATCCATCGAAGCGCCCACTCGGCTTTCTTCTTCACGCAGTCAACAGTTTCAATTGCATGAAACAGTTTAGTCTTTTCGGCTGTGTCTTTTATATAAGTATCAATAAGAAGCGAATAGGTTTCTGAATGAATATTTTCCATCATAATCTGGAAACCATAAAAGCATCTGGCTTCCGGAATCTGAACTTCGTTCATGAAATTGGTAGCGAGGTTTTCATTTACAATACCGTCGCTGGCGGCAAAAAATGCAAGCACATGGGATATGAAATGTCTTTCGTTTTTATTGAGCGAGTCCCAGTCTTTCAGATCGGGTGAGAGGTCAATTTCTTCGGCAGTCCAAAAACTGGCTTCATGCTTCTTATACATTTGCCATATATCGTGATACTTGATAGGGAGTAGAACAAATCGGTCTTTGTTTTCTTTCAGCAGGGCTTCTTCTTGTAAATTTTGGTTCATACTAAAATGTTTTTTATGGTTTAACCATGAATGTTTTTATTTCAAAAAAGAGGTGACGATTTCTCTTGTCTTCTTTCATCCCGAAAAAAAACCTGTGTGAAATTTGACCTCTTAAAGTTGTCTTTTGATTCGCAGGTTGAATTCTTTTTCCTCTGTTCTCTGTAGCCACTATCAACTCGCTGAACAAGATTAACTTTTATGAAATAAAAAATGTAATGCGACTTTTCAACCAATATGAACTTCGTGTTGTTTAAATGCTCACAACTTGTGTAACTCCTCTGAAATTGAATTGAATTCAAATAATTTTTGTGTGGAAAAATTTTTCTGAAATTTTTTTTTGAACATCGTTGCAACTTTTGAAAAAGTTTTTAATAGTGGGACAGATTTTCATGATAAAAAAAATATGATGGATGATAATACTTGCCGGAAAGCAAGTCAGTTAAGCATTTGGAGTTTTTGAATTGTTTTCTTCCAACTTTTTTACATCACAACACCCGTTGATTGACAGCTGAATGAAATTCATTTCTAACTATAACTCAGCTTTAATAAATATCCTGCAATCGCTGCAACAAGAATTATATAAGGTTCCGAAAATTTTTTAAAGAAGAGAAGAATAATAATTGTAAATGCTGCAATGAACGCCGTTGGAATATCCATGATTGATTTCATAGCAATTACCACAACCGCACCTGCAAGCGCTCCAACCACTGCGGAAGTAATTCCATCCACAAATGATTTGATAGATTTATTCTTTGCAATCTTTTTGAAGTAAGGAGCCGGAAGAATTGTAAGTATGTAACAAGGAAAAAAGTAGCAAGAGCAGCAACACAGGCACCGGGAAATCCGCTAACCAGGTAACCAATGAATCCGACTGTAATCACAACCGGACCAGGAGTAATCATTGCGACTGCCACAGCATCCAGAAATTGTTTTTCATTTAGCCAATGAAATTCATTTACCACCCCACTATGAAGAAATGGAAAAATCGCCAACCCGCTTCCGAAAACAAATGCGCCGGCTTTAGTAAAAAACCAGGCCATGTTGCCAAGTGAATTCCATTCAAAATTCCAGAAGCCGATTCCAGCTATTAGCAGCGAGTTTGCTTTTTGATTCAGCCATTTAGGTGGTGCTTGAATTAGCATGTAAATAAATCCTGCCCCAATGAAGAGCAATACAACTTCGTTTTGAGTCCAAACAGTTATGAAGGCTGCAACCAGGTAGAACAACCACAAGAGCCATTTATTTTTTATCTCAGATAAATTGAATTTGCTTACAGATTTTATTGTGAGTTTATAGGCACTCAATGCAATGATTCCTATAACTGCCGCTCCCACTCCATAGAAAACTGACTGCATCCATTCTAATCCGCCATAGATTTTATAAAGCGCTCCTATTGCAACTACCATAATAAATGAGGGGACAACGAAAGAAATTCCGGCGAGCGTGGCTCCGATGACACCATAATGAACAAAGCCTAAATAAATTCCTAACTGCGCTGCAAGAGGCCCCGGAGCAAGCTGCGCCAATGCTAATCCTTCTTTGTATTCATCTTCGGTAATCCATTTTCTTTTTTCTACCAGATCACGATGCATGTAACCAACTAAAGCTACCGGACCACCAAATCCGGTTGCTCCAAGTTTTAAAAAGTAAAGTGTTAGCTGGGCGAGAGAATAATTTTTGTGGCGCATGTTTCAGCGGGCAAATGTATTGAGCCGTAGCCGCTCCGCCGTGCAATTCACTTTCAGTTCAGGATAGAATTGAAAAAAACTTTTTCTGATTTCTTCGTCGTGTGCTTGCATGAATGATGCAGCACTCACAAGCAGTTCTCCTTTCCTGATTCGTCTCGACATTCCAATGAAAGAGCGCGCCATTCCTTCCACAGTTCTGTAACGAAGCAGCCAGTTTTCTTCACGCATGTAAGGAAGCATTCGTCGCGGGCGTTCGGGCATTATAGATTCATACTTTTCAAAAATTAAATAACACTGATGAGTGAAATCTTCGAGCGGATCATTTTCAAATTCATTCCAGTGTTTCGCTAATTGATTATCGAAACACATATCAATCACAATTCCGGAAAGCAAACCAAACTGCGGACGCAATAATTTTTTCAACCCGCTCACCACCTCGTGCGTATCTGTAAACAAATCAATAAAGCGATGAAGCAAAATTCCTTTTGCAATTTCTTCTTCGTATTCACGAAAGTTTTTTCCCTTTACTGCATCAGCAATGTAGCCGCCCACCATCAGCTTTTCATTGGGGCGAGCAAGTGCAAGGTGAGCGAGGTGATTCATTTCGTGAGGGCAGCAAAACTAATTCCACCTGAGTTTTCAGATAGGTTCAAACTCACACTTCACGCAATTGCGATGAGGTGCTTATGTTTGAAGGAGAATGAGTGAAGAAACAATCGATAGGATCGGCGAGGCAATATGGTTCATGATGTTTTTAACTCCGCTGATAACCATCCCGCTGGTATGGCGTCTTTCAAAAGCCCGAAAAATTTTTAGGATAATCATTGGGCTTGTTCTCGCTTTCGCTCTATCACTTTTCTTTTTTTTCATCAGCTTAGGAATTTGTTTCAGAAATGGATTAGGGCCATAATCTCATTTTGTTGTTGCTACAGTAATATCATCCATTCGGGATTCCGTTTCAGCAACACTTCACACATCAAAACATTTCACATCAGAAACTTTTTGTTAGGTTTGAGGGAAAATGAAGGAAGAGGATAATGTATAAGCTAAGAGAAATTTATTTCAAGCGGGGTTATCTCTTTTGGTTGATTCTCGGGATTGCCGTGATACTCCTTGGAATTATGTTACAATTTGAAGGGATAGAATCTATAAAATACTTTAATGCCAGAAAGTTGCATGGTATAACCGACTTGTCTTATCCTGCCTTTTATATTTTAGGAAGTTTTCTACTACTTTTTTCTATTAAGATATCATGGCTTTTAGAATTGTTTCGGACTCAAGGAAAAAATAGTAAGTGATCTCTTTCTCAGTTCCGTTCGATTTGTAATCAAACGGCATCAAAAATTCCGATTTGAAAATCATTCGCAGCAAACAATTCACCTCTCACTATTTACTACTCACCAATTGAAACTTATCTCTCTCACCTCATGTTCACACAGGAGAAAAGTCATTACTATTTTTCATCCCAAAGTTTACATTTGGCGACCAATTTTAAAAGCAGAATGAGCAACAGAACAGTTGAAGTATTAGAAGAAGCGGTCATAAAATTCGCAGGCGATTCCGGTGATGGAATGCAACTGACCGGAACACAGTTCACCAACAACTCAGCACTTCTCGGAAATGATTTAGGAACCTTCCCGGATTTTCCTGCTGAGATTCGTGCGCCTCAGGGAACACTTGCCGGTGTATCAGGTTTCCAATTGCATTTCGGCAGTAAAGAAATTTATACGCCCGGCGACATCTGCGATGTGCTCGTGGTGATGAACAGCGCCGCACTCAAATCAAATCTCAAAAACATAAAAAAGGGCGGAACCATCATAGCCAACACTGCAGGTTTCGATTCTAAAAATC
>DMRR01000224.1:0-1395 GCA_003455275.1 Bacteroidota bacterium
GAAAGTGAACTCTGATAATCTTTTACAAAGAGATAAACCTTCGCTAGTTTGGTTCGGGCGGTTTGGTTATCGGGTTCAAGTTTTAAAACAGAGCTTAGTGCTCCTACTGCTCCTTCAGCATAATTACCCCGAAGAAAAATATCAGCCAGCAAAAAATAATAATTGGTTTTAGTTGAGTCAATGGAAATAGCCTTATCAATATCATTATACGCTAACTGGGTACTGTCAATGTTCATGAATCCCAAACTGCGCTGATACAATAACTCGGCATCGTTTGGATTATCTTTTATTTTTTGGGTCAGTTCCATCAGCGTTTTATTTCCCTGGATTTTCAGTGCTAATGAATCTTCATGTGCATCTATAGTTTGGTTACCGGAACAAGAAAAAAATTGATAGAATATGACCGTAATAAAACAGAAGCAAAAAATATTTTTCAGCATGTTGGCGAATGTATTGAATTAGGAAAAGCCGGAGTGTAAAACAATTGTCACAGTTTATTTCCTGTATATGTATTTCAATTGAGTTTGATTAAGCGGGCGATTATAAAAACTCACATCATCAATTGAACCGTTGAAAAAATAATTAACTCCCCATCCGCCGCCAACGCCGAATTGCAATGGCACATCGGTGTCAGAAAAACTTAATCCGGAGTTATGAAGGTCTGCTTCGAAAATCGGATTGGCATCTGAATAAACAGTTAGCCAGGTTCCATCAGCTATATAAGTAATCATATGCCATTCGTTCAAATGAATTTGCACTGAAGATTTCAGCGGATCTATTCCATAAACACTTCCGCTGCCACTTGAAACCCAATTATCAAAATTGAAAAATGAATTATTGAAATGCGAATCCAAAGAATACTCAAATGGACCGGTGTATCCTCGCTTGCTCAAAATGGAATTCACTTCATCGGTATCATCCACTTTCACCCAACAGTTAATAGTGAAAATGTTATTCGGAAAAGAATAATTGAAGTGATTTGGAAATTCGATATAAGAAAAATTATATCTTGAAAAGTGCATAGCAGTTTCCCTGACTCCCCTTCTGTTTTCTGTAGCTGTAACTTCGTGAATTGTTCCGCTCAAATTATTTACTGAATCAATTGCACTTCCATCAAAAGGAAAATAAGCTACCAAACCTGATGATATGTCGGGCATGGGTTCATCCCTTTTGCAAGAAAAAATAATAGCAGAGATAAACAGAAAGAGAATAATTTTTTTCATGATTGGTGTAAACGACAGCTTGAAGAAAATATTTGGATTCAATTAAATGCCATTTACAATTACACGATCAATCGAATCTCTTCCAAAGAAATAAGGAATCGAAGCAAGTGATGAAATATTTTTCGTCAGAATAAGGTTTGCTTTTTTTCCAACTGCAATTGAACCGAACTCA
>DMRR01000224.1:1777-4685 GCA_003455275.1 Bacteroidota bacterium
GCAAGCGAAATCACAAAACTCATTCTGCCCGACGGAGAAGAGCCGGGGTTAAAATCAGTGGCAAGAGCAACTGCAAGATTTTCTTCAATCATTTTTCGTACGGGCGGATAAGGCAGTCGCAGAAAGAAAGCAGCAGACGGAAGCATAGTCGCAATCGTATCAGAATTTTTCAGCACATTGATTTCTTCTTCGCCAATGTTTTCCAAATGATCAACACTCACGGCATTATTCTTCACACCAACCTGTACACCACCTGAAATTGCAAGTTGGTTCGCATGAATCTTTGGCTTCAATCCATACTTCCATCCCGCTTGCAGAATGCGATCAGTTTCATCAGGAGAAAAAAATCCTTTTTCACAAAATGCATCGCAGTAATCAGCAAGTCCTTCATCGGCTATTCTCGGAAGCATTTCTTCAATAATGATACGGATATATTCTTCGTGATTGTTTTTGAATTCAGCAGGGAAAGCGTGCGCGCCAAGAAATGTGCTCTTGATTTTTAGCGGAGAAATTTTTTTCAGCTTTCGAATCACGCGAAGCATTTTAATTTCTGATTCTACTGACAATCCATAGCCACTTTTAATTTCAATCGCGCCGGTTCCCTGCAGCCGAACTTCTTCAAGCCGGGCAAGAGCACAATTGAGCAATTCCTCTTCACTCGCGGCAGAAAGTTTTTTTGCCGAATTGAGAATGCCGCCGCCTTTCGCGGCAATTTCTTCATAACTCACTCCCCGAATTTTATCCGCAAATTCTTCTTCTCGCGTCGAAGCGAATACCAGGTGTGTGTGGGAATCGCAAAAAGCAGGAAGTAAAATTTTTCCGGCTGCATCTATCACTTCAGCATTTGCAGGAATATTTTCTTTCGATAAATCTTCCATCTTCCCGAAAGATTTTATCAAATCATTTTCCGTTAATAGAAAAGCATTTTCAATTGAAGGCAAATTGCCCAACTCATTTCCGCGCAGCAATTTTTTATCTGTTGAATGAATGCCCGCAAGCTCTTTTATGTTTCGAATTAAAACTGACATGTTTAATTTCTATTCTTGCAAAGAAAACAATGGCATCAAACTCAATCGGAGAAATTTTTCGGGTCACAACTTTCGGCGAATCTCATGGCGCTGCAATCGGCGCTGTGGTGGATGGTTGTCCTGCAGGTGTCGAAGTAGATGAAAGTTTTATTCAGCACCAGCTTAACCGTCGCAAACCGGGACAAAGTGCAATTACAACTACGCGAAAAGAAGATGATGCAGTGAAAATTATTTCAGGAGTGTTTGAAGGAAAAACCCTTGGCTCACCCATTTGTTTGCTCATTGAAAATCGTGATCAGAAATCTTCTGACTACGATGTATTAAAAAATATTTTTCGTCCCGGTCATGCAGATTTCACTTACGAAAAAAAATATGGAATAAGAGACCATCGCGGCGGTGGCAGAAGTTCTGCACGAACTACCGCTGCAATTGTTGCTGCCGGTGCCGTAGCGGAATTGTTCTTGAAGAAAACCGGAATTGAAATAATTGCCTATGTGGAGCAAGTTGGAAAAATCAGGACGGAGAAAAAATATTCTGAACTCGATCTCACGCTTGTTGATTCAAACATGGTGCGCTGCCCCGATGAAAATGTTGCAATGCAGATGATTGATGAAATTGAAAAAGTAAAAGCTTCAGGCGATTCACTCGGCGGAATAATTCAGTGTGTGATAAAAAATGTTCCGGTTGGTTTAGGTGAGCCGCTATTCGGTAAACTTCAGGCTGAACTCGCTCATGCTATGTTTAGCATAAATGCTGTTCATGGTTTTGAATATGGAAGCGGTTTTGCTTCTGCTTCGATGTTTGGATCGGAACATAATGACAGCATCACACAATCCTCACCAATTTCGGCGCCCCTCTCCAAAGGAGAGGGAAGGAGCAAAAGCCACGGTGTAGTTACAACAACAAATAATGCTGGAGGAATTCTTGGAGGCATCAGCAATGGAATGGATATTTATTTCCGTGTTGCATTCAAACCAACAGCAACCATCAGCAAGAAACAATCAACTGTAAATTCAGAAGGAGAAAATATTTTGCTCAAAGCGCATGGTCGACATGATGCGTGCGTATTGCCGCGCGCTGTTCCAATTGTGGAAGCAATGAGCGCCATAGTGATTGCAGATTCGTGGCTCAGAAATTCGTTGAGCCGGATTTGAAGTCAGAAATGACTCATCCCTTATCTTCGCCATCCTTTTTTTACTATGCCAGAAATTTATCCCGGACTCGAAACTTTAGACAAGCAACACGACGAAAGCCGTCAGGGCGAAGCACTTTCTGTTTCTCAAACGACAGAAAAAAATGCTCCTATAAAAAATTTATATATCGAAAGCTATGGCTGCGCCATGAACTTCAGCGACAGCGAAATCATTGCTTCAATTCTTGCCGAAGAAGGTTTCGGTGTGACAAAAAATTTTAGTGAAGCTGATTTGATTTTGATTAACACTTGTTCCATTCGCGATAAAGCGGAAGAGAAAATTCGTATGCGAATCAGCGAATTGAAATCGGTGAAGCAAAGTAATCCTAACGCGCTTATAGGAATTATGGGATGCATGGCTGAGCGTTTAAAAAATCAGTTACTGGAAGAAGAAAAAGTAGTTGACTTAGTTGTTGGTCCTGATGCGTATCGCGAATTGCCTTCTCTTGTTCGCAGTGCGGAAGAAGGAAGCAAGGCGATAAATGTGTTACTGAGTCGCGAAGAAACTTATGCGGATATAAATCCGGTACGATTGAACAGTAACGGAATTACTGCTTTCATTTCCATCACACGCGGGTGTAACAACATGTGTTCGTTTTGTGTGGTGCCATTCACCCGTGGTCGCGAGCGCAGTCGTGATGCACATAGCATTGTTCGCGAAGCACACGAATTATTTAATGCAGGTTAT
>DMRR01000183.1:0-2698 GCA_003455275.1 Bacteroidota bacterium
TTTGAGTCTAGCGCGTCTACCAGTTCCGCCACTCGGGCAACATTTTTTATTTCGCCTGCATCATTGCTTCGTGAGCTTCCTTCTTTGCATCTTTCTCAGCAAACTTCAATGTTTCTGTGTCGCGGGTAAAGTCGATCACCAATGGTGTAGCAACGAAAATGGAAGAGTAGGTTCCGAATACGATACCTATCAGCATGGCAAATGAAAATCCACGGATTGAATCGCCACCAAACAGGAAAAGAATCAATAGCACTAGAAATACTGTAAGTGAAGTAATAACAGTTCTGCTAAGTGTACTGTTGATAGCATCATTGATTACTTTCTTCATATCGGAGGCCGGATGCTCGCGCAGGTATTCACGAATACGGTCAAATACAATTACGGTATCGTTTACAGAGTATCCAATTACAGTAAGTGCTGCTGCCATAAATGTTTCATCTATCTCAAGAGCAAAAGGCATAATGCCTTTTAACAAGGAGAAAATTCCCATTACCATAAGCACATCATGCGCAAGAGCTACAATTACTCCAAGGGAATATTGCCATTTGCGGAATCTTACTAATATGTAAAGTCCGATGGCAATCAAAGAAAAGAATACGGCTTTGTAAGCACTGTTTCTGATATCATCAGAAATAGTTGCTCCTACACGGGAAGTGCTTTGAACATAATCCTTCATGAATTGCTCAGGAGTTACATCCTTTCCAATAAATTTTTTCAAACTGGAATAAAGTCCTCTTTCTGCAATTGAATCAGGGGCATCCATTTGATATTGAGATGTAATCTTTACCTGATTTTCACTTCCATATGTTTTAACAACAGGAGTGAATTTGGTAATGTCTTCCATCTCTTTTCTAATTTCGGATGTATTAACATTTTGTTGAAACTTCACAACATAACTTCTTCCTCCAGTGAAATCCACGCCGTAATCAAATCCTCTGGTAAAAATTGAAATCAAACCAAGCAATGCAAGTGTTCCGGAAAAGAAGTATGCGTATTTTCTTTTACTAACGAACTGAATATTCATTTGAGTTAACCTGTTCTTACTGATAGGTGTGAAAAATTTCATGGGCCTTTCTTTTTTCACCCACCAATCAAAAATCAAATGAGCAACGAAAACTGCAGTGAACAGAGTAAATATTACTCCAATATTCAGAGTGGTAGCATAACCCAATACTGGTCCCAAACCAAAGTAGGCAAGAATTAAACCTGTGATAAGTGTAGTAAGGTGGGTATCAAATACTGCAGAGTATGATTTATAGTGACCATCTGCAATTGCCTTCAGCGTATTTTTTCCTTTTGCAAATTCTTCCTTTATGCGTTCATGTATAAGCACATTCGCATCCACAGCCATACCCATAGTGAGTACCATACCTGCAATACCCGGAAGTGTTAAGGTAGCACCCAGTGATGCTAATACACCAATGATGAAAAATAAATTTAAAAGCAAAGCAATGTTGGCAACAATTCCGGAAGTATTGTAATAGAGAATCATGAAAGCAAGCACAGCAACAAATGCAACGATCATTGATCTTAATCCTGAATTAATTGCCTCCTGTCCCAGCGAAGGACCCACAACATCTTCAGCAATAATTACAGCAGGAGCGGGGAGTTTTCCGGTTTGAAGAATGTTTGCAAGATCTTTTGCTTCAGTAATATCAAAGTTCCCTGAAATAGATGAGCGGCCATTTGGAATTTCGTTAGTAACTCGCGGTGCTGATTGAATATAATTATCCAGAACAATAGCAATGAATCCATGATCTTCTACTTTGTCTCCCTGAGCATTCTTTGCAGTAAGTTGTTTCCAGATTTTTGCACCTTCGTTATCCATAGTCATCGAAACTTCTGCCTTTCCGTTCGGATCAAAATCCTGCCGTGCAACTGTCACATGTTCACCTCCAAGTGGGGCATTATCATCACCAACTTGTTTTTTGATAGCATAAAGCTCGTAAGTTGATTGTGTTTCATCAAGTGGTTTTGCTCCCCACAAAAATTTTACATCACGAGGCAGCACGGTTTGAACAAAATCCTGATGAAGCAATTTGTTAACTTTTGCAGTGTCTTTACCTAGGACTAACCCAACGGTGGGGCCAGTAGAAACCATTTGCTGACCTGTTTTTTCATCTTTGTAATTTGGAACATACATAATTGCAAAAAGCGGATTCTTTGCTTGTTCCTTTTTTGCAAGAGCTGTTGAATCAGGTTTTATATTCAGAGAATCTTTCGATTTAGAATTAGCAAGCATTCCAGTATCAGCAGCAGTTTTGCCAGTGTCGTTACCTAATGTAAGAGAGGCAGCAGTACTTTGTGTGGTATCAAGTGACCCGGAAGTAGTATCCGGTGCAAGTCGAATAGCAAGTAGATCGTTCGCCTGCTTAAGGTATGGATAAATCTCAGCAGCTTTATAGGTTTCCCAAAATTCAAGCTTTGCTGCGGCCTGAAGGTAGCGACGCACACGAGCCGGGTTATCTACGCCAGGTAATTCAACCACAATTCTTCCGGTTGCCGGTTGCGGAGTAATGCTCGGCGCAGCAACTCCGAATTTATCTATACGCGATTGAAGAATTTTGTAAGTTCTGTCGAAAGCTTCAGCAGATTGTGTTTTCAGGTAATTAAGTACATCACTGTTGGTGGAATTGACTGTAACCTTTCCCACATTTTCTCTTGTGTTAAAAAATGCAGCCAGTTTTCCGCTTGGTGA
>DMRR01000183.1:3029-15284 GCA_003455275.1 Bacteroidota bacterium
TTTTTCATCAGCCAGATCAAGAGATTTAAGAAAAACCGGATCAGTATTATTTCCTGAAAGTGATTTTATTAAATCTTTCATTGAAACCTGGAGAACCACATTCATTCCACCCTGAAGATCGAGACCAAGTGATAACTGTTGTTCCTTACATTTCTGATATGTGAATGAAACTAATCCAAGATTAAAAACCTTTTCGCCGCCGATACTATCTAGATAAGATTGACGGAAATATCGAACCATTGAATTTACAGAATCTCTTTTATCTGCAGGAACATCATTGATGGATTTTGCTCCAAGCACTTTTGATTCTGCATAGCTCTGAGCCCGGCTTTCAACACGGGTTGTAACAATATTGAAAGACAATTGATAGATGCAAACAAGAATCATTGCCACCGAGAAAAACTGGACTAAACCTTTTCCGCGCATATCTATTTAGTAGAATTATTTATTTATGAAAAAAAATTATTGAACCCCTGATTTTTGGGAGCGGCAAATATAGAAGGATTGAACAGATTACATAAAGCAGACTGTGACTTGAAATGCTTGGATCTGCTTATAAAAACTAAGTGAAATGAATTCTGATTTTCTCAGCTATCTGACTTAATTCTTCGGAAGTTGGTTTCAGTTTTGGCCGGCTGAAATTGATATCTTCCATACTATTGAGTGGAATCAGATGTATGTGAGCATGCGGAACTTCAAGTCCGATTACTGAAACTCCAATTCGTAAACAAGGAATTGATTTTTCTACTGCAGCCGCAACTCTTTTTGCAAACTGAATTATACCGCTCAGTTCCTCATTGCTCAAATCGAAAATATAATCGACTTCTCTTTTTGGAATAACAAGTGTGTGGCCTATTGCCAGCGGCATAATATCAAGGAAAGCAAAGTAGTCATGTGTCTCTGCAATCTTGTGACATGGAATTTCGCCAGAAATAATTTTTGAAAAAACAGTAGCCATTTTTTTTAGAATGAAATAGAGAGAATTTCTAATTTCATTTTTCCGTTAGGAACAGAAATTTCTACAACTTCTCCTTTGACCTTTCCAAGTAAACCCTTGCCTATGGGAGAGGTGCTCGAAATTTTTCCTACTTTGATATCAGCTTCTTTTTCACTCACGATAGTAAATTGCTGATCTTTCATTGTGATGTAATTTTTCACCTTCACTTTCGAAAGAATCATAACACGGCTGTTATCCAGTTTATCTGTATCAATCACTTTTGAATTTGCAAGAATTGTTTCGAGCTGATTTATTTTCATCTCCAGCATTCCCTGGGCATCTTTTGCAGCGTCGTATTCTGCATTTTCTGAAAGATCGCCTTTGTCACGCGCTTCTGCTATTGCTTTGGCGGCTTCTGCACGGCCACGAACTTTAAGATCAGATAATTCCTTTTTCAGATTACTTAAGCCTTCTTCTGTGAAATAGTGAGTCTCTGCCATTCTAAAATCAATTTTGTTTTAAAAAAAAGAAGAACGCTTCGGTATGCGAAGCGTTCTTCAGTGTTAAATTTTTTCGGGGGTAAACTTACATATTAAATCGAACTCCCAAAGTGTGTGTACCTCCCCACGGGTTACTTGCGCGATAAGAATAATCTAAACCAACAGTGTTTCCGGTTTTTTTACTCAATGGTAATTCAAAAGTAAATCCGCCGGCAATACCAGTATAAACCGTAGTGCGTTCATCCGGGTTTGTAATTCCAGATTCATAGTTATATCCAACCCGAACCATAAATTCATTTTTCAATGAGTACTCAAGTCCAATTCCAATATTATCACGACTGAATGAATGAGAAGCAAAATTTCCTGCCAGTGTAATTCTGTTGGTTGTCATATTAGTTTTTCCTTCCATTTTTTTTCCAAAATGAAAATCATAGGAAGCTCCGATATTCAGCAATGATGGCAATTCAAACTCCTGCGAACGCTCAGATACAGTCATTGTGTAATTTCCATCCTGTGCATCGCCTTTATAGGTAAGAGCATCACCCTGAAATTTTAATGGAGTTCCTATGTTTCGAAGAGCAATACCGAATTTGATTCGGTCATCATATCTGCCATCGCCAGTTACATATTGTATTCCAGCATCGAGTCCAATTCCGGAAGCTTTTGCATCAGCAATACCTTCTGTTACTCCTCTTAATGTAATTCCGCCATAAATGCTTCTGGAAAATGCTTTGGAATAAGCAAGTGCAAGATTGATAAATTGAGGCTTGAAAGTACCAATTCCTCCCTCGGGCAAATTCACGGTCGTGGTCATAATATCACCAAAACTCATCGACATTACATCTACGCCAATAACTCCATCGTGACCAATGTTTTGGCTGAAACCGAAACTATTGATATTTATTCCGGTTCCCTGAAGATAGTTACAGTGCGAAAAAACGACTTCAGTTTTTCCGGTGAATGCAAGTCCACCAACATTCAGATTGAGTGCTTCAATACCATGAACACATGCAGTATTTATTCCATGCCATCCGCTGCTGCGCGCCCATGGATTAATGAGTAATTCATATGCCCCGGCTTGTCCGGCGCGATCTTTATTTCCAGCAGTGGCCGCATTCAATCCTGTGATTAAAATGAGCGTTACGATTAATATTTTATTCATGAATCTGTTTTATTTTCTTGAGAGTGATTGAAGTTTTTTTAGAAGCTATTCAAATCAGTAGGTCGCATGATTCCGAAAAACTTTAAGGTCTTTTCTCCAATTCCTGGAGCGCTGATGTGAATAAGATAAACACCACTTGAAACTGGAACTCCTGCTGAGTTTTTCAGATCCCAATCCAAGGAAGTGATGGTTTCATCATCGCGTTCGAAACGGCGAATTAAAACTCCGTCGACTGAGAAAATTGAAATTGTGCATTTCACAGGAAGGTTCGTAATCTTCACCCGGTTGTCAAGTTGTGAAGATTCATAAGAGCTATAAGCAAAATATGGATTAGGAACAATGTTGATTGTATCCATCGCATTTTCAGCTGTAAGCGCATCGCCTTTAACAGCAGCCATTTCTTTGGTGCTGAAAGTGTATCTTGGATAACCATTGTTGGTTTCAGGATTTCCGGTGTGATACATCTGGTATGGTTTTGCAACTTTGATATAAATTGTAGTTTCAGTAGGAATCAAACCATCACTAACAGGAAGGAACTGATATCCCTGATTGATTAGCGGCATACTAACCCACGCAATTTTCTTATAAACATTGGCAGCAATTACGGGATTAAGTTCACCAGTTCCAGTGAGTGGAGTTAGGTTTTGACGGATGTAATTACATTCATCATACCTTGTTCTGGAAACATATATATAATGACGGCCTCCCAGTAATACTTCACCTGTGCTTGAAAAATATTTTGAAGTTGGATTCCAGATCATATCCGAACCATTTTCAGTCACATCGCGCGAATCTTCTCCAAACATTATATTTAATCTTTCCCCGTTTTCAAGATTAACTGCATAACCTGGGAACCATGAGTAACCGGTAGTCATTGGATCATTTGTATCGATGGTCATGTATGTTCCATCTTTATTCATTGATGCATGTTTGCGAATTGACATCTTCGGAGCATTTCCTTCAGATAAAGTTTTTTCAGGGCAGGTTTCAAGAACAAGACAATGTGACCATAAACTTTGATCGGGAGTAAATACAATTTTTACACTGATCAAACTATCAAGTTTGTTTTGAATCAGAGTAGAATTATTTGCCCACACGGGTCCCCAATCAGGGTCAGTTGAACAAAGACGATATGGAGCCCATGTTTTATCAAGAATATTTTCAAAGTCCTGGTTATCATCGACACCAACATAATCCGGGTGCTGAGAGTTGGTTGGATTAAATGTTCCGGCACGAATCCAGTTCAAATCAGATTCACCTTCATCATCCTGAATTCCGCTCAGCCATGCTTTTGATGGCTCCTTGTAGGTGATGGATGATTCAATAAAACCATTGTTGTCAGAAGCATCATTGCTTCCCGGATTTCGAACCTGCTTAACAAAAACTGAAAGTCCCCATTTCTCCAGAATCTTTTCATTCGGGAATGAGATAACATCATCGCTGTATTCAGATTCGCCTGATGTCAGGTCAGTTAATTTCCAGTATGTTTTATTAGCATTCATTACAACACCTGGTGTTGAAGAGCTGTCAACCATGGTTAATTCAAAATCATCTGCAGGTACATTTTTAGGATCAATTACTTTAACCATTACTGGGCCTGAACCACCTTTATATTCAGTTTGCGGCATATAGGTGTTTTGAATAATTTGAGTGATTGCGTTATCTGTCAAATCGAGACTAAGAGCTCCGTTGCCCTTTCCTTCTTCGCGATAAATGATAGGTCCATCTCCATAATCAGAATTAAGTTGTAAACCATATGATTCGGGGGCCGGGATATGAGGAATACATGTATATACTTTGGTATTTTTTCTTCCCTGAAGATACTTGGTCTTTTGCTGATCAGAACCATTGTATGCGTAGGCAACCACCATATAGAAATATTTTTTGTGATTGATTAAGCGTTTGTCACCAGATGCGAATGCATCATTTTCAAAAACAAATGAGTGTTGTATTCCTGCATTCACACCATCAACTTTCAATGTAGGAACATCAGCTTCGAGAGTTGGATCATAAATGAAATTTACAATCTTGCCGATTGAATCGCGCACATCACATTGAGCCACCAATCTAGCTTTAGCCGGATCGCCTAACTCCTGAGCACTAACTTTTGTATCTACTAATTGGAAGATCTGATATCCTTGAAAATGATAGAGAGGATCAGGATCGCCAAGTGCCGCAAGAATCGGATCAGAGTCTACATACAGTTCCGTTTCAGGTGTGTAAGTATTCAATAGACTGAATGCAAGTTTTTTGTCAAGCTCAACAATTTTCAGATCAGGAGCCTTTGGTCCGTCAAGAATTTTAAAGTTAGAATCAAATAGAGCTTGTGCTTTATCATCAGCTTTTTGTAAAAGAGAAAAACTTGGACAAGGATAACTTCCTACCGGAGGGCGAACCCACACCACACCCACAATAATTTCATTGCTGGCGCCAGGCAATAATTTGAAAGGACCTGTAGATTCAATAAACCGGCGATCGGCCGGGGTATTATTTTCAGAACATTCGCTCCACTGACTTGGAATATTAGGAACGCCCGGAAAAACAAAATGTGTAGGAACAGAACCGCCGTATGCATTTCCTCCTTCAGTGAATGGGGTTCCATCTTTCCAAGATCCGGACAAATAACCATAATAGTGTGAAGCATTTTCAGGGTTACCGGTTACCGTAAAATCATTATTGTAGTAGAGAAAATTTGTCATCCCTAACTCCACGCTATCTTCATTTATTGGGCCTTTGAAATAATCCACTCCAAGTAAAGGGGGCTGATTGCCATAGCCAACAGGACAAGGCTGATCATCTCCATCAGCATTATAAATAATGCCAAGTCCTCTGGTAGTATCGCATCCGATATAATCGTCAAGATAGCAACCAAGATCGGGATCCACCCACTGGCCCATAAATACTGAATCAAGTGTTGTTGTAGCTCTATTCAATAATTCATATTTATAAAAAGTCATATTGTCAATCTCATCAGTCGTTTTAAATGCAAACGCAAGTGCATTCACCTGCATTCCAATTGCAAGTCCTCCGGTTTCAGTATGAATATTTCCTTTGTCATTATAAGTCCACCATATCATTTGATCAGCATAATTTGTGTAAGCAGAATTAATCACCGGAAAATCACCTTGTGTAGGATCATAGGTGTCAGGATCAGCATCTACATTATAGAACGGTGCAAGATCACGATCGCCAACAGGAACTTCTGCATAGGGATTATTTTTTGCAGGCCATTTCAAAATGTTTGATGGAACCTGGCTTGCATCAATTTGAGTTGTAGATGAAGAGAAAAGTCCTCTGAAGGCATCGATCTCATCTCCATAAACCTGAAACTGATGATCCCAGTCTGTACATGTTTGAGCATCAATTTCACCATTTGCGTCAAGAGGTCCCGGAAAAAAATCATTTCCATTCTGACGATAGGTTCCGGCAGCAACTTTAAGTTGTCCTCCCTGATCAATTCCGCCAATCCAGATTGAACCGGCAAAAAGAGAACTTACCCTTGGTTCTGTACTTTCAATAGGAATCTTTGGCACCTCATATTTTGCGGCATCATTAAGATCCCACCACATGTCGCCACCATTCATTAATCGAGCCCGAACATTATTAATGTTTAGATCAATCTGAGAAGTTGCAGGAGTGCAATCTCCTGCTTCGATCTTGTGACCTGATTCGATCTTGTGTGGCATGCCTATGTTCTCATAAGCAAGCGAACGCATAGCTGGAAAAGCCAGCATAGCTGCAAGAGCGAAAGATGAGGTGAGCTTTTTCATATTATTTGAATTAATTTTTTTCAGAGTTTAAAAGGAGAATGACAAACCACAGCGGATGGTGCGTGGGTTAGTGTAGTTACCAGGTGAATTTATTTTAATCGCGTATTGATCAATAAATGCCTGGCGGTCTAATTGTGTTTCAAGTGACTGTTGTCCTACAGCAGATGACAAATAACCATCATCATCAGGATTGCCGGTGTATGGATAAACACCCAAAACATTGAGCGTATTAAGCGCATTCTGAACAAGAATATATCCGTTCACATAAAATGGTTCTCTTCCGGGAGTTGTAGCTGTTTGAGGAATGCCTTTGCGAACAATAAAATCTTTATCCAGTTTTAAATCAATTCTAAAAGTCCATGGTAATCTGGCGCCATTCAGTGTTCCTTGCAAACTTGATTGAGTAGCTACACCGCTGAGGCCGGCAGGAGTTGGGTTGCTTTGACGAGTATATGGAGTTCCGGAACCTGCTGTAAATATTACATCCAACCCGGTGTTCTGAAGAATTGGTTTATCTTTTTTGCCAACCAGTGGACCGTCATATTTTTTCCCTTCACCATAACGATAATCGAAGGTCGCACTGAATGTATGACGCTGATCGTAATAAAAAGGAATGATAGTTTTCAGATTCGGTGTTACTTCACTGATAAAACCTAGTGATGAAGTTTGATCAGAACCGGTACCATCAGCAAATTGAAGCGTGTAATTAATATCCATGCGGATATTATTGGTGCGCTGCATTTCATAGGCGAGTTGCAAAGATTTCACTGTTCCGAAATCTTCATTTCCGTATGTAGTGTAATTTGTAGGATAAGCGTAAAAATATTTTTTAGCCTGAACCTGATTTTTTAATTCACGGTAAATTCCTGAAATGGTTAAAGCTGATTTCTTAGAAAGAGCTTGCTTGAATCCAACCTGATAGTCAATAGTTTTTTCAGGACGAAGATTTGGATTCTGCAGAACTGCGTTCACTGCAATTGAATTGAGGAAATAGTAATTGAAAGGATTGCCACGATTGGCTGTGGGACGCTGAGACAATACATCATAGTGAGCAAAGAACAACGCGTCTTCATTCAGGCGGAATGAAAAAGCTATACGAGGCATTAATGTGTATTGCGGATCATAATCTTTGAAAGCATCCGGTGTCACCTGTAAACTATCAGTACTTGAACTTTCAAGGTATGGAGAAATTTTTCCGGTAGATGAAAGTAATGCAAGTGTGCTTGCGCTTGAAATTTCTGTACCATCAGCGTCATACCATGTATCTCCATGTCTGTAACCAACAATCTGATGAGGATCTGTTGGATTGTCAACATATACAACATAATCAGGCCCCATGTTAGCAGGATGATTTGGATCTTGTCCGTCAATTGTAGTTACTTCTTCAACAGTTTTTGCCGGATAAAGCAAGTAAGGATCTTTCAAAACTTTTTGGTTGGCATCATAGTAATCTACGCGAAGTCCTATGTCAAAAAATAAATCATTAAAATGGAAATTATCCTGAATATAACCTGCAACATAAGTGGGACGATAGGCTGCATTATTTCTTACATAGTTTCCGTTATCATCCTTCTTGGTAAAAAAGTCATCAAAAGAAGGCTGGCGTTTTAATACATTTCCAAGATAATCGTAACCATAATAGCTTACATAAGCACTTCCGTTATTGAATAATTCATCGGGACTAAACATATCCAGGCTAAGGTTGGATGGATCTACTGCGTCGAAATCAATATAGTCAAGACCATGTGGATCTAAACCAAGTTTGTTTCTCAAGTTGAGATCGAAATAGGTTTGATCATTTCCGAGACGGCGGTTGTAGTTAATGGTATCCTGAAACACTCCGAATTCATCATAAACCAAAATCGGGTTCTCGGTATCGAAATCAAGAATATGAGAATTGGTTAATTGTCTGGCTAAACCCCATAAGCCGATTGGAGCAACTGTGTATGCACGGTCAACTCGTTGTTCATACTCAACTCCAAATTCTATCGCATGCCTGTTCTTTTCAGCCTTATCTTTTGATGAACCTTTTACAATATCAACTGAACTAAAAAATGACAGACGATACTGATCATTATTTTGATAGCCGAAACTTCCTACCTGAGCACCTGTACCGCTCCACATTGAATAAATAGTAGGGGCGCCATCGCCATTCAACAAGCCGCCGCCAATAAACAGATCAGTTAGCGATGAGTAATATAAATTTTGATTGTCCTGACTTGCATCTACCAAACCGTAAACTCCATCAACGGGAGTGCTTCCGGCCAATGTGTAATACTGTGCAGTATAATCAGCAAGAAGAGGATTTTCAGTTCCGGGTTCAAAGGTTACAAGTGTATCACGGTAACCAACCAAAACCATTCCTTCATAAACATGACCATCAGAAGGAAGCGTATCCTTGCTGAAAAAATAAACCGGTTCTTTATATGTGGTGTACTTTCCAAGATAACCGTATTTGAATGCATCAAATCCCTTCTCTTTATCTTCAAAGCGACGACGGAATTTTGAATAGTCAACCTGAATTGAATAATATGCATTTTGGAAAACAGAAGAACTCAACTGTTCGGCAGTTTTATTTGAACCAAAGCGCTGAGTGAATCTTGCAAAACCACGATAAGTAAGGTCTTGATAATACTGCGCTGTTGTGGGAGTGAACATTTGATTTGTAAATCCATTTGACCAGAATTGAGAGTAGTTTGCATTTCCTCCGGCTGTAAGAGTTACATACTTATTTAATCTGTAATCAACTTTGAGCGAGCCTCGGAAATTGTTATCATTTCCATGAATGATAGCGTTATGATGATAAAGCGAATCCTTTGTAACATATGAAGCTGAAGTTACAAATCCGGTTCCGATAGTTGATGGGCGAAGAGGATTAGTTTGCAGGTCATTTAAAATACTATCCTTCACAGTCCAATAACCAACAGCGGAAGGATCCGGATCAATGTTGCCTTCATATTCAAGTGAAAGAAAGAAACCCATTTTAGCTTCTGAAGAATCTTTGGAAGTACCCATCGAAGATTTATACTTGGTATAGAGAGGTCCGCTGAAATTCAGACTCACCAGTTTGTATCCGTACGGATCCAGGAAGTATGAATTGCCAAGTTCTAATCCGCCGCTATAAAATTTAGAAGGGCCGCGAGTGGTAATATTAATTACACCACCTGTTGCATCACCATACTTAGCGGGTAATCCACCGGTGATTACTGAAAGTTGTTCGATTGCTGATGATGGTAGAGAAATACTTCCGCGCATTGGGATTCCATCAACATAATATTTCTGAGAATATGACCGGGCTCCATTTATATATAAAGCACCGCCATTATCTGCCTGAAATACTCCGGCAGATTTTGCAGCGATGTTATTTGGATTGCTACGAACAATAGCTGATTCCTGAATTTTCTTTTTGTCCATGGTGTGTGTTTGTGATACATCACCCGGGTTAATAAGCGGATCGGCTACAATAATTACATCTTTCAAAATCTTGGAACCAACAGTTAATGTTCCATCATAGGTGGAGGTAACATCAGATTTAATAACAATTCCGCTTGCTCTAAGCGTGTCATAACCGGTTGCAGTTATCAATAAGTCGTAAGTTCCGGGCGTGATTGGCTTTATAATATAGTTACCGTCAAAATCTCCGACATTCCCTGTTATAAGATTACCTGTTTGAAAAAGCCGCACAGTCGGGGCAATGATGCCCTCACCTTTTGAGTCAAGAATTCGTCCTTGTAAAACTCCGGATTGTGCAAAAGCCGATGCAGAAAACAGGATCATCAGCGATAGAAGGGAGTAAATTTTTCTCATGCCCGTAGGTTTTGTTTTGGTTAAAGTTGTTTTAGTTTTTTTCGAGAGGCGGACAAATTTAATTGTGCATTTGAATTATGGAATAAATGTAAAATGATGAAGAATGCTTATGCAAGTGCGCCTTTTGATTATGACAATTCTTTTACAATCGATTGCTTGTTTCATGATGCTATTTTGAAAATCTGTTCGCCAGCTCGATGAATGTTTCTACACTTAACTGCTCCGCTCTTTTGCTGAAAATTTCTTCGTGCAGTTTTTCTTTCGGCAGCAAACCACTAAGGGAATTGCGGAGAGTTTTTCTTCTTTGGCTGAATGCTTGTTTCACGAAAGCAAAGAAATATTTCTCGTCATTTAGATGTGGTGCATTTTCTTTTTTTGACAATCTTATGACAGCGCTCTTCACCTTTGGTGGAGGTGTGAATGACTCCGCTTCAACTACAAAAAGATTTTCGACTTCATAAAATGTCTGCACAAGCACACTTAGAATTCCATAAACTTTATTTCCGTGTTTTGATGAAATCCTGTCGGCAACTTCTTTCTGAAACATGCCCACCATCAACGGAATTTTATTTCTTTCTGAAAGAATCCTGAAAATTATTTGAGAAGAAATATTATAGGGGAAATTACCAACTATAGAAAAATCATTTTCGAAGATTTCGTTAAGATTAATATTCAAAAAATCTTTTTGAATGATTTTGTTTTTCGTTTCGGGAAATTCTTTTTCAAGATGCTGAACCATCCTCGCATCAATTTCTACAAGCTTGAGATTGATTTTTTGTTTCAGTAAATACTGAGTAAGCGCGCCGGGACCGGGACCAATTTCCAAAACATTTTCACCGGAAAGTTTATACATCAGCGATTCAACAATCTTCATTGAAATATTTTCATCATGAAGAAAATGCTGTCCGAAAGATTTTATTGCGCGAGGAGAGGAAATAGGTTTCAGGCTTTTGATTTTTGATCTGATGTTTTGCGAAAATTATTTCTCTTCTAAAATTTTCCTGAATGAATCAGGCACAGCCGTCACTTTTCTGTTTTTGTAGTCGAAGCAAACCATACCGGTTTTTGCCCTGGCTATTTCTTTTTTTGTATTTATTTCTGTAACGAGATAAAAAATATCAAAACTCACTTTTGAAATATCCTGAACAAAGATTTCAATATTCAATACATCACCATAAAAACTTTCATTCTTAAATACGATCGCCACATCTCCCATAATTACTGAGGTTCCAAATAAATCCAACTCAGAACTGTTCATCGATTTGAAAAACTGAACCCGCGCTTCTTGTAAAATGGAAAGAATAGAATCATTGCCTACATGACCTCCGTAATTGATATCAGTGATGCGCACTGCAATTTCAGTTGTGAAAATAAATTTCTCTGGCAGGTCTATTTTGATGCGAGGCATAGAGACAAATCAAAACGCAAAACTCAAATTTCAAAAATGATAGCTTTATAATTCGATCCTTGCTTTCGGTACAACCGATTGATTGGCGAAATCATTTTTCAAAAATTTATAATATGCAGCAATAGCAATCATCGCAGCATTATCAGTGCAGTATTCAAATTTCGGGATGAAGGTTCGCCAATTGTTTTTCTTTCCAAACTCAGAAAGTTTTTCGCGAAGCAGGTGATTGGCCGATACACCACCTGCAATTGCAATGTCTTTAATATTCAGGTCTTGGGCGGCTTTTTCAATTTTATTTAGAAGTATAGTAACTATCCGGTACTGAATGGAAGCGCAGATGTCACTTAGGTTTTCATTTACGAAATTCTCATTCTTCTTTTTTTCATCGCGAAGGAAATAGAGAAAAGAAGTTTTCAATCCGGAAAAACTAAAATCGTAATTCGCAATCCTGGGTTCTGGAAATTGAAAGCGGTATTTATTTCCTTCACGCGCAAGTTTGTCAATCATCGGGCCACCGGGGTAGGGCAACCCAAGGACTTTTGCCGCTTTATCGAATGCTTCACCTGCTGCATCATCCTGAGTTTCGCCAATCACCTCCATCATCAGAAAATCTTTTACCAATACAATTTGTGTGTGGCCACCTGAAACTGTAAGGCACAGAAAAGGAAATG